>CAMVBD010000001.1 GCA_947165615.1 uncultured Clostridia bacterium
GTTCGGCGTGTCCACCGATTACCTTTTAAAAGATGATCTCGAAGCAGAGCCCGGACGGGGAGAGGCGATCCCCGAGGACGCGGGCGTGAAGCTGAGGCGCGTGTCCATGGGAGAAGCCCAGTCGTTTTTGATGTACCGGGATCTGGTTTCCCGCCGCGTGCCGCTGGGGGTACTGTTCTGCATCCTGTCTCCGGTCGTGCTGCTGCTGCTCGGCGCGCTCAGGGAGGGCGGCCTTTTGCCCCTTTCCGAGCAGGCGGCGGTCGGGATCGGCCTGCTGGTCCTCATCCTGCTGGTCGGCGGTGCGGTCGCGCTGTTTGTTGTGACGGGCCTGTCCGGCAAGCCCTTCGAGTATCTGTCCAAGGAGCCCTTTGAGACCGAATACGGCGTCGACGGCTTTGTAAAAGAGAGACGGGACCGCGAGCGCGGCACGTTTGCGGCGTTTTTGGTCAGCGGGATCGTATTGTGCGTATTGTCCGCCGTGCCGATCTTTGCGGCAATGATCCTTCCTTCGACGAACGAGGCGGGCGAAGCGCCGCGCTACGGCGTCGCCGTGTCGCTTTTGCTGGTCATGGTCGGCGTCGGCGTGTATCTGATCATTCGCGCTTCGGTGCGCCGCGACAGCTGCGCCATTCTGCTGCAGGAGGGCGACTATTCCGAGGAGAAAAAGGAAGAACAGAAGCGGACCCAGACCTTGTCCGCCGTGTACTGGGGCGTTGTGACCGCGGGATACCTCGGCTACAGTTTTGTGACGATGGACTGGAAAAGAAGCTGGATCGTCTGGCCCGTGGCGGCGGTGCTCTACGGCGTCGTAGTCGCGATCTTTACGGCGGTGAAAAAGAACGGCGGCAAATAAAGCCCAAAATATGAACGAATCGTGAATTTTTGCGGACACACGGAAATTAAGGTGGCAAACGGAAACCGGATGTGATACAATATCCTTCGCCTTTGCGCCGGGAATGCGGCAAAACGGAACCCCGGCGCCGAAAAACGGAGCGGAGACCCGCTCTATCAGAAAGGAAGAAGAGAATGAACAACATCAAAACCTGGAAGATCCTGACCGCCGTGCTGCTGTGCGCTCTGTTCGCGGTCAGCTGTCTGTACGGCTTCGGCGTGGGCATGAAAAAAGACGCCCCGGCGACGCCCGGCGAGCAGACAAGCGAGCAGCCCGCTTCGTCCTCTGAGCCCGGTTCGGTCCCCGCGGGCGACGACGCGCCGGCAAGCGAGGAGCCGAAGACCGACGGCGAAAGCATGCTGTCCCTGTGGGCAGCCGATGCCGCGTCCAAAAAGGCGCTGATCGAGTACGTCGAGACGGTCACGGACGAGACGAGCGAAAACTTTATCCCGGTCGAAAACCGCGTGGCGGTGTTCGATCTGGACGGCACGCTGTTCTGCGAGACCGACCCCAACTACTTTGACTATACCCTGCTCAAGTACCGCGTGCTCGAGGACCCCGATTACATCGACAAGGCCTCCGACTTTGAAAAGGAAGTCGCGAACAAGATCAAGGAGCAAAACGAGACCGGCGCGTCCTTTAAGGGGCTGGAGGTCGACCACGGCAGAGCCGTCGCCTCCGCCTTTGCCGGTATGACCGTCGAGGAGTTCAACGCCTACATTCAGGAGTTCAAAAAGCAGCCCATGCCGAGTTACGAGGGCATGAACCGCGGCGACGGCTGGTATCTGCCCATGCTGCAGGTCGTCGAATACCTCAAGGCCAACGATTTTACCGTCTACGTCGTCAGCGGCACCGACCGCTTCATCGTGCGCGGGATCGTGGACAACTCCCCGCTTCATCTCCCCATGGGGCAGATCATCGGCTCCGACGAAACGCTGGTCGCGCCGGATCAGGGCGATGCCGACGGCCTCGATTACGTCTATGACGACAACGACAAGCTCGTCCTCGGCGGCGAGTTCATCGTCAAGAACCTCAAGATGAACAAGGTCACCGTCATCATGCAGGAGATCGGCGTGCAGCCCGTGCTGTCCTTCGGCAACTCCACCGGCGACGCCAGCATGGCGGAGTACACGACGAGCGGCAACAAGTATCTGAGCCTTGCCTTTATGCTCTGCTGCGACGACACCGAGCGCGAAAACGGCAACGAGGAAAAGGCGCAGAAGATGGTCGACCTGTGCGCCGAGTTCGACTGGGTCCCGGTCTCCATGAAAAACGACTGGACCACCATCTACGGCGACGGCGTCACCAAAAAGGCCGCCGAATAAACCGGACCTGTACAAAAAGACCGCCGTCGGAGTTTTTCCGGCGGCTTTTCCTTTTTGCCGGATGGAGAAAGCATTTACAAAAACCGCTTTTTCTGTCGAAATCGAGTCCGGGCTTTCAGGCTTGCCAAGCCGGAAAAATAAATATAAGAAAGTGGGCCGCCGGGACGTCGGCTCCCGCGGTGCGTCAACCGAACCCGGCGTTTCGCCGACAACAGAAAAAAGGAGCGGATCTTCAAAAGTCCGCTTTTTTACACAACAGACCGCATTTGTATAAATCTGATTACTTTTTTCAAAACTGTATAACATGAGACAAAGGGGTTGCTTCTTTTTCCGAAAGGGCTATAATAAAAGTTCCAAATAACAAAGTATAGAGTCAAGATAGTTATTTGGAAAAGAAAGGAGTCAATGTCTAAAGAAAGTGCAAAATTCAGACATGCACTGAAAAACTATTCTATAAAGGGAAGAAAAAATGGTGAAGAAAGAAAAAAGTTTAAAAAGGAAAAACACTAAAAGAGTTGGATCTCTTATAATTGCCGTACTGTTGGTTGTAGCATATTTTTCTCAAAGTAGTTCTGTCATAATAAAAAGTTATGCCGCAGCCGCAACAAAAAACAAAGCAATTGTTATTATTCCTGGAATTGCAGGAAGTTCCCTTGAAACTATGAGCGGTGATCATATTTGGCTCACTACCGATATAAATAAATTAATGCAAATGGAATGCAATGAGGATGGGACAAGTATTAATGAGTTAAGGAACAAAAAAGGTGATATTCATCTTATTGAACTCGGATGTTTACGTCTTGAAACTTCTCTCATATTCTATTTTGGCACAAAGTATGATGTTAAATTATTCACATATGATTGGAGATTAAGTTGTTCAGAAGCAGCTATTAAACTTCAACAATTGGTCCAACCATATTCCGAGGTGATAATTGTTGCGCATAGTATGGGAGGATTGGTCGCATCCAAGTTTTTGGCTAATTCCAGTGAGAATCGAGCCAAAGTTTCAAAAGTGATTGCGATCGGAACGCCTTTTACGGGATCTGTTAAAGGCTTATATGTCATGGAAACCGGTGAATTTGCTTCTATTGCTTCAGGGCTGAATGATACATTTAAGTCATTAGCCAAAAATTTTCCTGCTGTATATGAGTTACTTCCTACAAAGGACTATCTAAAAGGGAATGATCCATATATAAGTAAAACGCAAACCAATGGAGTGGAACAAACTCTTAGTACGCATGGACTGTCTTGGAGTTATATGAGAGGAAGACCGTGGGGGAGAACGTCTTCAAACTTGGTTAAACCAATGTTCGGTCGAGCGCAGTCTTTTCATAATTCTTTAGTTGTTAATGGTTCTCACATCGCGAACGGTTTGTTAACAGAGTATCACATGATTATTGGGTTTGGACAGGATACTCCCTCCAGAGTTATTTATAATTCGGATGGCACGATTAAAAAGTACGAACTGAATAACAACGGAGATGGAACTGTAACGACAGCGAGTGCGGTGTACAATAGAGGGTCAAACACAGTATTGCACGTTAGAGCATCTCATACTGGATTAACTTGGAATACTTCCGTAAGAGATATGGTAATAGAAATAATAAAAGGGACAGGCTCTTCTATTCCTAGTACGGTTAGTAAAAACTCTGATAAAAGCAAAGAATTATACCCGACTAACGAAAAAGGATGGCTAATAGGAGAGGATAATAATAGAACGGAAGTACTTGTTTATTCGGGGAAACTTGATAGAATGAGGAATTCAAAGGGAGAAGAATTAAAAACAATAGGAAATACGATCTTTCTCGAAAAAGAAGACGGTTCCAGGGAAACGTATGGTACGGTTTGGTCTTTGGGCAATCATTCCTATCAGTATTCGTTTCTCAACAAAGAAGTCTCGTATGAAGTTGTTCCCGAAAAAAATACAGAGGCGGAAATGGTTGTTTCCTATATGTCAGACGGTTATTATACAAAATCTTTATCCGCTTCCGATATTTCCTCTGCATTTAGCATGATTGTCTCAGATAATAATGGGAAAAACATTGCAGTTGAAAATGAACATAAGACTTCTGTGGTGTTTGTTGAATCAACAGACGAGGAATTAGCGGAAATGAACAATACGAGGTGAAGCCATAATGAAAAAGCAAAAAGAGCCAAACGCCGGTCCTGTACGTGGCTACGTTCATTTTGTAAAACTTGTTATTGTGATTGCAAGCCTGCTGGGGTGCGTTTTGACGATTCTCGCGCGGTTGAAGGATGAAACAACGCTTTTTGATCCGATTACAAAAGCCGACCCGATCGTCTTTCAGTCGTCGGCGTTTCACGGCGCGGTCGCGCTGATCTTTGTCGCCGTGGCGGCCTTGCTTATTCTGCTGGCGCTGTATTTTTTGGGAAAAATCGATTTCGGAACGCTTGCAAAGCCCTATTTTTTGTCGGTCGCCGCGCTTGTTTCCCTGTTTTTGATCCTGTTTCTCTTTGTCCTGTTCCCCTTGTTTTGCTGGATCGTCGATCTGATCATCACGCTTATTTCTTTCGGCGCTTCGCAGTTTTTGTTCCACTGAGATGAAGACCATTCATTCCTTGGGAAAGGATATGTTTTAAGGGGCTGTCCCCTTTTGTATCGTAGGGGCGCACACTGTGCGCCGAGTTCGACTGGGTCCCGGTCTCCATGAAAAACGACTGGACCACGATCTACGGCGACGGCGTGACCAAAAAAGCCGCCGAATAAACCGGACCTGTACAAAAAGACCGCCGTCGGAGTTTACCGGCGGCGGCTTCATTTTTATTCGGTCTTTTTGAAAAACAGGGCGTCGAGTTCGCCCGGGGCGTCCCCGCAGCCGGTGACCGTCAGCGTGACGCCGAAGAGCCCCGCGTCCGCTATAAACGAACCCGTTTCCTCCTTTAAGTCCTCCGTCGCCGGAAGCGGCAGGTCGAGGACGTGCCGCTTCCCGAGGGTCAGACGCAGAACGCCGCCCGCCGGAAACCGGTGCCGCAGGGTCAAGGCGTACGTTCCTTCGGAAAACCGGGCGGGCGTGAACGCAAAGCCCGCGCCCGCGCTCAGTCCCACGGCGGGGTGCCGGCCGTCCTCGGTCTCGGTGACGTACGCCCCGCCGAAAAACCGGCAGGCGTTGACGGGACTTGTAAGGGATTCCGGCAAAAGGGTCTTTACAAAGCCGTTGGTGGTGGGAAAGGCCTGCTTTATGACGCCGTTTTTTTCGTCGACCTCCAGTTTTTCGACTCTGGCGCGGCGGGAATAGCAGGACCGGTTTGAGGACGCGTGGTAAAAAACGAACCAGTCGTCGGCGATCTTGCAGACGGAGCCGTGGTTGTTCCACGTTTCGGGGTCCAGCCCGTCGTTGTCGATCACCGTGCCCATTCGGACGTACGGCCCGTAGGGGGAGGGGGCAAGGGCGTAGTCGAGTTTTGTCGGCCTGCCGCCGCGGTTGGGACAGGCTTCGGTGTATTCCGAGGCGTAGATCATGCAGTACCGGTCTCCGAGTTTTTTCAGCGACGAGCCCTCATGAAAGCCCTCTTTTCCGTCGTCGTTGGTCAAAACGTCCGTGTGCAGCGTTTCGGGCTTTAAGGTGCACAGATCGTCCCCGAGCTCCGCCACGTTCAGATGAAACTGCCCCCACGTGTAGTAGCGTTTGCCGCCGGCGGACAAAAGGGACGGGTCGCTGCCCCGGATCGACTCACCGGCGAGCGTGATGCGCCGGGCATTCCCCAAGGGACCGGCGGGGGAGTCGCTTTCGGCAACGCCCTCGCTGCCGTCGGACAGGCAGAAAAAGAGATAATATTTTCCGTTGTGATACAAAGCGTCCGGCGCGTAAAGGTCGGCGTCCGACCACGGCACAGCCGCCGTCGAAAAACTGACGCCGTGGTCCGTCCAATCCGTCAGGTCCGAAACGGGCGCCGAAAAGGCGCGGTATTCCTTGGAGCAGTAGCCGCCGCCAAAGCGGTCAAGTGACCCGTACAGCCAGACGCGGGACCCGAAGACCTTGGGCTCCCCGTCGGGGACGTAGGTTGAAAAATCTAAAAAGGGATTGAGCCCCGGTGTGCGGGGGACGGGGGGAAAGACGTTTTTCATAAAGCCCTCCGGTTTGCGGCGACAGCCGTTTTTTTGATTGTAGCAGAAACGCACAAAAAAGGCAAGCAGGACGCCGGAAAACGCGGGATTTTGGGAAAAAGCCTCTTTTCAAACGAAAAAAACTGTGCTATATTGAAAACAGGGAAGATCCATTATCCGAACGGGAGGTCTTTTTATGCTGCCGTACGTGTTTTTAGCGCTGTTTCTTCTTGTCAGCGCCTTTCATCTTTACGACTCCTGGACCGACAGCGCCCGCCGCCGGGCGTACACCAAGCCCTTTCTACTGATCCTTTTGCTGCTCTATTACGTTTTTTCGGCAGGGGACGCGTTTTCGTGGGTGCTGGCCTCGGCGCTTTTGACCAGCTGGCTCGGCGACGTGCTGCTGATCCCCAAGGGCAACAAGTGGTTCGTTTCGGGCGGGATCAGTTTTCTTGTCAGCCACGTCCTGTTCATTTTCGTCTATCTGCCGCGCGTGCAGTGGGACAAGGTGATTCTTTGGGTCCTGATCCCGGCGGCGCTGGTCTATGCGGGCGTCTCGGTGGCGGTCACGCGCGCCATCCGTGAAAAAACGCCCAAAATGATGCTCGTGCCCCTGGCGCTGTATCTTCTGACCAATTCCACCATGAACCTCTTCGCCCTGTCGCAGCTCATGACCCTGAAAAGCGCCGGGGCGGTCGTGGCTTACATTGGCGCGGTGTGCTTTTTTGCCTCCGACTGCACGCTGTATCTTGTCCGCTACCACAAAAAGGAAGACCTCATTTTCAAAAAGCACTTCACGGTCATGCTGACCTATCTCCTCGGCGAGGCGCTGATTACGGTCGGCATGCTGTTGATCGGATAACAGGAAAGGAGAACGCGCAATGAAAATCGTATTCATCGTCAATCCCCATGCCGGCGCCGCGGACAACACCGCCCGCATCCGCTCCGCCGTCGACGCCCTGCCCGAAAAGGAGGACTGCGAGATCTACACGACCAAGGCCCCCGGCGACGCGACCGCGTACGTCAAAAGCTGGTGCGAAACGCATCCCGGCGAGGAAGTCCGCTTTGTTGCCTGCGGCGGCGACGGCACTCTCAACGAGGTCTTTTCCGGCGCGGCGGGACAGGAAAACGTCAGCGTTACCTGCTACCCCTGCGGCAGCGGCAACGACTTTGTCAAGGCCTTCGGCGGGGCCGAGACCTTTTCGTCCATCCCGGCGCTCATCTCCGCGCCCACCCGCCCGCTCGATCTCCTCAAGGTGGACGGCCGGTACGCCGACAACGTGGTCAACTTCGGTTTTGACACCACCGTTGCCATCACCATCAACGAGGAGCGCGCCAAAACCGGGCACGGCAACAAAAACGCCTACACCAAGGGCGTCGTCAAAGCGCTCATGACCGCCATGAAGAACACCTTTACCGTCAAGGCCGACGGCGAAACGCTGAATCCAAAGGGCAAGGCCCTTTTGTGCACCGTGGCAAACGGACAGTACGTGGGCGGGTCCTTCCGCTGCGCGCCGAGGGCCAAGACCGACGACGGGCTCATTGAAGTCTGTCTCATAAAGCCCATCTCCCGCCTGCGTTTTGTGCGAATCTTAAAGCCCTACACAAACGGCGAGCACCTCGACCGCGAGGATATGCGCGACATTGTCGTTTACCGCCGCGCCAAAAAGGTGGAGGTCGAGGCGCCCGACGGCTTTGCGTTTTCGCTGGACGGCGAGATCGTCTACAAAAACCGCTTCACGGTCGAAATCGAGCCAGGCGCGCTGCGCCTTGCCGTGCCGGAAGAATAAAAAACAAAAAGAGCGGAACTTCAAAAGTCCGCTCTTTTTACATACCTGACTGGTTTTTTCTTGCTCTGCTGGATCGTCGAGCGGAGCATCAGGTTTATTCCCGTCGGCGCGTCGCAGTTTATCCTGCACTGAGACGAAGACGATGCGGCTTTTTTCTCCGGACGCTTGAATCCGCCCGCCGGGTCTGCTATAATCAAAGCGGAAAAAGGAGGAAACCGTATGAAACGCAAATTTTTGAAAATTCTGTCTGTTCTTTTGGTCTTCGCGCTGCTTTGCTGCCTCGCGCCCGCCGTATCCTTTGCGGCGACCGTGAACGAGACCGAGAAAAACGACGATTACAGGACCGCAAACAAGATCCCGGTCGGCGATACGGTCAACGGCAACATCGCGGACTCGTGGGACGAGGACTGGTTTTGCTGTGAGCCCGCCGCCGACGGCTATCTGACGCTCCGGTTCGAGCATCATCTTGTCCTGAAGGAAAACGCCTATTGGCAGGTGTCCGTTTACCGCTTTACGAACAAACTGGAAGAGATCTTTTCTGACACGATGGAGGCGACCGATCTCGGTCTCATCCCGCGCGTCGGCGTCGAAAAAGGCGGGATCTATTACGTCGAGATCGACGGCGACAACTACGGCAACGTCGACGGCGTGCCGTACAGTCTGAAAGTCACCCTGACCGAGACGCCCTATTGGGAGAAGGAACCGAACGACTCCTATTCCGCCGCGACACAAATGGACCTCGGCAAGACCTACGGCGGAAACGTCTGGGACAAATCGGACGAGGACTACTTTCGGCTGACGCCGGACAAAAACGGCTACCTTTCCATCGACTTCGGGTATGAGCCCGTCAAACAGGAGCATACCTACTGGACGGTGACCGTCTACCGGTTTACAAACCAACTGGAAGAGATTTTCAGCAAGGACCTGGAAGCCTCGGCGGTCCCCTCCATGCCGCACATCGGCGTTGAGGGCGGCGCGACCTATTACATTGAGGTCGACGGCGACAACTACGGCAACGTCGACGGACGGGATTACAGTCTGACCGCCGCCTTTACCGCGACCGAATACTGGGAAGCGGAAAAAAACGACGACTACAAGACCGCGAAGCGGATCCAGGCAAACCGGACCTACGGCGGCATGATCGGGGACACGGCGGACGAGGACTGGTTCAAACTGACCCCCGAACAAAACGGCTATATCACGATCGGCTTTACGTTTGACCTCTTAAAAGAGGAACGCGCCTACTGGGACGTGACGGTCTACCGCTTTACGAACCGGCTGGAGGAGATCTACGAAAAGACGGTTTACACGACGGACGCCGCCGCCATGCCGCGCATCGGCGTTCAGAAAGGCGCCGACTATTACATTGAGATCGACGGCGACAACTACGGCAACGTCAACGAACGGGACTATCACCTGACCGCCGCCTTTGCCGTGACGGAATACTGGGAAGCGGACCCCAACGAAGGGTATCAGACCGCGAATCCCATCACGCTCGATACGCCCTACGGCGGCATGATCGGGTCCACCGCCGACGAAGACTGGTTCAAACTGGTCCCCGGCAAGGACGGGTACGTGACGCTTGCCTTCGGGCATGAGATCCTGAACGTGGAAAACGCTTACTGGAACGTCACGGTCTACCGCTTTACGAACCAACTGGAACGGATCGCCGAGGTATGGCCGGAAGCATCCGGAACCGAAGGCGTGCCGGCGTTCGGCATTGAGGCCGGCGGGATCTATTACGTCTCCGTGGACGGCGACGGCTACGGCAACGTCAACGACCTCGACTATACCCTGACCGCCCGCTATTCCGAGACCCTGTATTTATTGGGCGATCTGGACTTTGACGGCAAGGTCACGGCGTCCGACGCGCGGCTTGCTCTCCGCGGCGCCGTGGGTCTGGAAACGTTTGACGCGACCCTGACCCGGATCGGCGACGTGGACTTTGACAAAAAGATCACGGCGTCCGACGCGCGGCTGATCTTACGCGCGGCTGTGGGTCTGGAAACGCTGGGTTAAAAACACACGATCATAAAAAAGGACCGCAAGGTCCTTTTTTGTGTCCCCAAAACGGGACTCTGCCCGAAAAGCGGGCAAAACGGACTTGCGCCAAAAGCCTGCCCGGTGCTACAATGGGGATGAAAAACGAAAAGGGAGGGACGCAGAATGAGCGTCGGTATCGGCGTACGTCCGGACGGGGACGAAAAAGGACCGGCTGTCGTCTTCCATGTGCCGGACGGCGGGACCGCCGAAGACGGAGGGGTTTTTCCGCGCCTTGCCCGTCCCCGGTTTTGTTATGACGACTGGACGGCGGCGCGGTACCCGGACCCGGCGTCCGCCGCCAAAGGCTTGCAAAAAGCCTGCGGCAAGACGCTGGCGACGATCATTTTGATCGGGACGGCGGAGAAAGCGGGACAGACCGATGATTCAGAAATCTGGAAGAAGTTCTATTGCGCCAAAACGGCGGACGAAAGGGGCCGGGTCCCCGTCCGCCGGTCCTTTGAGGCGGGGGAGCCGTTTCAGTTTGTTTTTACGGACGGGTCGACGCTTGAGTTTTTGCCGACGTCCGGGGGCGAAGTGCGGGTCGGCGAAAACAGCATCCCCGTCGGCACCACGGCGGGGCTCAACCGAAACGATTTTTTGCCGAACGTCTTTTTCCGGGAACTGATCGGTCAGCGCCTGACGCACGTCGGCGCCGAAGCGGACGACCGACCGTGGGGGTACGGGTACAGTCTGTCATTTTTCTTCGAAAACGGCTGGTTTCTGTGGTTTTCGTTCGGCAACGCGCCGTGGCGGTATCGGCTGGAGGCGGAAGGGGGCGGCCGGGCATTTGATCTTGTGCCCTACCGTCGGATAAAGGAAGCGCGCCTTGCGCTTTGCCCGCCTGAGATCTCCATTCCGAACGGGTGGTTCGGACAAGAATACTTTACGGTGTATCCGCTGTCCCGGGCGGCGGCGGAAACGAGAAGGGCGGGGGAATACGTCGGCCCCCGCGGGGACGCGTTTTCGTTTTCCTCCCTCTATGTGATGGACGGTTTTTTTCTTCGCGCGCTGGAGGAGGAATTCGACCCGTCGATCCGGCGGACGTACCTCTGTGGACCCGGCAGGGAACTCGCGGACTGGGAACTGCGGTTTTTTGAATACGGCGAAAACGTCTACACCCGCGACGCCGTTTTCCGTGTGCTCCAAAAAACGCGGGCTGTCGTCCGGCGTATCCGGCAGGACCCGGCGGGCGAGGACGCGACGGCGTTCCGTCTGGATTTTTCGACGCTTTTGGAGGACAAAGAAGCCTGGAGCGACGTGCGGTACGAGCGGTTTTATCTCCCGGAAAACGAGCGGGTCGGGGTCTTTATGGACTTTTTTACCCGTCTGTGCGACCGGCTGGAGCGGCTGCTCTCCCGCGCCGGGGCGGACGATTTTATCGTGTTCGAAGGACCGTAAGAAAAAGCGGCAGGCTGCAAGGGCCTGCCGTTTTGCGTTATTCTGCCGAGGCGCACGCTTCGTTCGAAAGGGAAGAAAGGAACGCCGAAAAAGAGGGGCTTTGCCGGAAGGCGTCCGGCAGGGGGTCGTGCCGTTCGGCTAAAAGCCGCAGGCGCGTTTTCATGTCCATATCCCGATAGACCGGCTCCGTCTCGTAGTACCGCGAAATCACGCCGGTTTTCTTTTCGTCCCGGTCCATGTCGGCGGCAAGGGCGGCGGCGTCCAAAAAAGCGGCAAGCGCCTTTTCTTCCTCCCCGAGACCGGCGTACAGCGTCCCGAGGCGGTTCAAATTGTACAACAGATGCAGCCGGTTTTTGCCCCCGTCCGCGCGGAGGAGGCGGAAAAGGCCGTTCATTTTTTCGAGCAAGTCGATAAGAAACGCGGGGGAGGCTGTCGGGTCGTAAACGTAAAAGCGGATCACGGTGTTCTGCAACAGATACAGGAGTTCTCCGATGGCTTTTTGTCCCGCGTCTTTGTCGCCGTCCATCGCCTCCCGGTACTCCCCGGCGTCCTCAAGGGCGGGGAGGGAAACGCGCAGAGTCTGGGCCGTCTTCATGGCTTCCCTGTCGCCGAACAGGTCGTACCGGCGGGTCAGGTGATCCGCCAAAAGCCGGTCCGCGCGGGCCAAAAGCGCAGGGGAGTCGGTATTTTGCCGCACGGTTTTCCAAAGGTCACGGAAGCGGCGGTCAAGGGCGGCGGGGTCCGGCGCGTCGGAGCGGTCTTTTTCCAAAAACAGCAGTTCCATCAGGCGGACCGCAAACTCCGGGTCGCCGGGATTATCCCGCAGGGCGGCTTCAGTTCCCGCCAGCGCCGCCTCGGTTTCGGATAGCGTGCGCCCCTCCAAAAACGCAAGAGTATCGGCGCGTCTTCTCTCGGCTCCCTCCCGGTCCAGTCCCAAAAGCCGGTCCACGGTCACGCCGAAAAAGAAGGAAATGGCAGGCAAGAGCGATACGTCGGGCAGCGTTTCGCCCCGTTCCCATTTGCTGACGGTCTGATATGCGACGCCGAGGGCGTTTCCGACGTCCTCCTGTGTCAGATCTCTTTCTCGCCGCAGGGCTTTCAGCGTTTCGGCAAAGCGGATGTCCATAAAAAAAGCCTCCTTCGTGCGTCTTCTTCCTTATCATACCCCGGTTTTTGTCCGATTGCAAGCACGCGTCCGGCGAGCGCGGTCGCTAAAAACGGGAGTACGGCTTGCCAAGGGGGCGGCATTGTGGTAAAATGGGAGAAAAAAGGAGGGGTCCCGTTGAGGCGTACCCAAAAACAGAACAAAAAAGAGGCCTTGGCGCTGCTGCCGGCCGTTCTCTTTGTCCTCGGTTCCCTTCTTGTCCCGTCGCCGGTTTCCGCCGACGCCGAGACCGGGGACCTTGACGGGGACGGGCGCGTGAGCGCGGCGGACGCAAGGCTTGTCGCCCGGTTCGTTTCGGGGATTTCGGACGCGCATCCGGGGTATGACGACCTGGACGCGGACCTTGACGGCGCCGTCACGTTTGACGACGCGCTGTTTTTGCTGCGCCTTGGGGTCGGGAAGGAAAAAGCGCCGGACCTTTTGCTGTCCGGGGAACGCGAGCCGGAGATCCCCTCCCGTGCCGCCGTCATGCTGGACGTGACGGAAAACCGCCTTTTGTACCGGAAAAACCCGGACGAACGCCTTGCGCCGGCAAGCCTTACAAAGCTTTTGACCGCCATAACGGCGCTGACCCTGATGCCTGAAAACGCCGCCTGTACGGTCGGGGATGAGATCGACCTCATCGGCGCCAATTCCTCCGTCTGCTATCTTCAAAAAGGATGGACG
Organism: uncultured Clostridia bacterium; assembly: GCA_947165615.1. Taxonomy (GTDB): domain Bacteria; phylum Bacillota; class Clostridia; order Oscillospirales; family Acutalibacteraceae; genus RUG806. The sequence goes on from CAMVBD010000001.1 coordinate 13,346, forward strand.
CTGCCGCTCTCGTCCCTCCTTGCCGGAATGCTGACCGCCAGCGGCAACGACGCCGCCTATTCGGTCGCGGTCAACGCCGCGCGGTACGCGAGACTATCGGACGGGGACGACAGCGCGTGCGTTTCGGCCTTCGTCGAAAAAATGAACGCCGTCGGAAAAGACCTCGGTCTTCGCGACAGCGTGTTTCTGAATCCGGACGGGTATGACGAAGCGGGGCACGAGACCACCGTGCGGGATCTTCTGATCCTCTCCAAAGCCGCGATCCGGTTTCCCGCCATTCTCACCGCGACCGGGGAGCATGAAAAAACAGTCCTCCTTTCGGACGGGACGCCCGTTTCGTGGACCTCCACCAACCGCCTGCTGGACCCGGAGGACGAATACTTCCTCCCTGACGCCAAGGGCCTTAAGACCGGCACCACGCCAGACGCCGGGTACTGCCTCGCCGCCCTGATCGGGACGGGGGAAAGAACGGTCCTCTTCGTCACGGTCGGCAACGACACCGACGACGACCGCTACCGGAGCGTGCATACGCTGCTGGACGCCGTGGCATAAGGCCGCCATTAGCCGCGCTTTGCGCGGCGGGCACACGGGCACACGGGTGCACGGGTGCACGGGTGCATGCGTGCACGGGAAGAATACAGAATACACAATTTCGGTGATGAGCGCTTTTTCAGGATGGGGTGCGGGGCTCGCCCCGCCCTTCACTCCTCACCTCTCACTCCTCACTCCGAAAAAAAATCCCCTTTCGGGGATTTTTTTATCGTAAAACCATCACCGTGCCGTCCTCCTTGACGGAGATGCGGTCGCCGTCTTGCACAAAGTCGAGGAATTCGTCGCCGAGGCGGTCGACGACCGGCATGCTGTTTTTGCTCCAGACGTCCGAAAGGATGGCGCCGGCGGCGGCAAGGGAATCAATGTCCTTGGAAAACAGCAGGCAGGCGGGGGCTTTGCCGCTTTCGACCGCCGAAAACAGGAACATGCCGCCCGTGGTGGAGCCGATGGTCTGCGGCAGGCACAGGGCCTTGCCGCCGAGGATCTTGTTGTAAAGGTCGGGGTTCGACTGGTCCACGCATCTGGTCTTCGGCTGGATGAACATCATCTGCATGGAGGCGAGGGTATTGAAGCCGTTTTTGGTGACGACGGCCTCGGCCGTGACTTTGCCGGGCGCAATGACGCGCCCCTGAAACGTTTTCAGCATCTTATTTGCCCTCCTTTGTGAGGATGTTCAGGATCTCCTCGTTCGAGTAATAGCGCGAGGAGGTGTAGGTCCTGAGTTTGTTGGACGAGGTGATGACGTTCATGGTCTTGCACAGGGGATTGTCCATGTACATCAGCGGACAGATGTAACTGACGACGACGCCGGTTTTTTCGAGCCGGGCGGCGTATTCGGTCTGCCGGAAAGCCTTGATGACCGGCATGGAGGAGGTAAAGACCGTCGGCACCAGCACCTTTTCGTTTCCGGCTTCTCTCAGGCCCGCTTCGACCTTTTTCGTCCAGTCGATGAGTTGTTCCAGCGTCATGTGCGGGCAGCCGAGGAAGCAGAGCTGGGGCTTTGCGTCCGGGTTTTTCCAGATGCAGGGGTAGGAGTCCTTGACCCTTTGCAGTTCCGCTTCGTCAATGACGTAGACCTTCGCGTTTTCTTTGATGAGCGCCTCGCCCTGCTCCTTGGCTTCGGGGGTCAGGCCGTCGATGTGGTAAAGGCCCACCGCGCCGTTGGAGGCGGTGGCGGCGCCGAAGTCCTTAAGGTAGGTCTTGGCCTTGTCGTCCAGTTCGTTTCCGAGAAAGCGGTCAAGGCCCTTGACGTAGGGCACGTCCTCCATCACTTTCATACCGATGGCGGAGCCGAGGAGCTGCGCGTCGGGCAGGGACTCGGTTTTCAGCTCCACGATCCAGTCGGCCTTTCTGCCCTCGTCCGTCAAAAGACCGAAGTGCGGCACGTACCCGGCGACCGACCCGAACAGTTCGATAATGCCGGAATTGCGGTTGCAGCGGGCGCCGAGCACGGAATTGGCGTACACGACGGCGGAGGATTCCGCCCACGAGAGGACGTCGCCCTGCTTCGGGGTGTTGCCGATCTCGTCGAGATAGCAGGTGCAGGTGTAGGAGTCGTCGTTCAGAATGCCGAGTTTTTCAAGTTGGGCTTCATATTTTTTCTGCTTGCCGAACACGGCCTTGGCGACGGCCTTCTGCAGGGGGTTCTGCGGGACCTTCGGGTCGTAGGGGCGTGGGTCGCAGGTAAACTTTTGTCCCGCAAGGCACCCGTCGTCGATCAGTTTTTGGTACAGGTCGAATACCGGCCCCAAAAAGGTCAGGCCGAAGGACAGCACCAGATGTCCGTATTCGTTTGTCACCGGCACCATTTTGTCCGCGCCGAAGACCTCGCCGTAGCGCACGAGCGTCTGCATGACCTTGGCCATGGTTTCACCCTTTTCGCCGTCCAGCAGCGCCTGCTGTTCTTTTGTCAATTCCAAAACAGTCACTCCTTTTCGTTATTTTTTTCCGGTCAGCGCGTCGATGGCGCTGCCGATCACGCTTTCCACCAGCGCCTCGGTCGTGTCGCCCTTTAAGACCTTCATCGCGTCCTTTTTGGACTGGGCGTCGGCCTTTCGGTAGGCTTCCACCAGTTTTTTCTCGGTCGCCGTGACCTTCATGGAGACGGTCAGCGCCCCCGCCGCGGGCTTTGGCGAGGACGAGGAGGAGGTCGTCCCCTTCGCCGCGTCCAAAAGCGACTTCTGCGTCACGCCCGTCGCCTTTGCGATCTGCTTTAACTGGTCGGTCGTCAGTTCCTTTTCGCCGCGCTCGGCTTTACTGATGTCGGAAGCGGAGCAGTTTCGCACTTTTCGCGCCAGCTGCTCCTGCGTCAGCCCCGCGTCGGTGCGGGCGGCCTTGATCAGCGCGCCGACTTTTTTCGCGTTTGCCATGGATGCACCTTCCTTTCGTTTGTTCGGTTTCAGTATAACACAGTCGGGTGCGGTTTTCCATAGAAATTTTTAAAAAGGAAAAGAGACCGAAAACGGCCTCTTTCCTTTTTGCAGTTCCGGGAGGAGCAGGGACTTCCTCCCGAAGGCGGCACGGGGATGCCGTCTTCTGAGGCTTATTATGCCATAAAACTTCATAAATTGCAACCGCTTTCCCCGAAATTTTTCAAAATTTAATAATTTAGCGGTTTTTTTATGAAAGCGGCCTGTGCAGACCGCAGGAACTACTTGACCGTGAGCGGGAAACAGCGTATAATATTATAGAATTCTTATAATAAAAAGGAA
>CAMVBD010000002.1 GCA_947165615.1 uncultured Clostridia bacterium
AGAGAAAACAGGCGGGAGATGTCAAAGGGCTGCGCGGCGAAGGATTTGCCGCCGCTGGAATAGCTGTAGCGGAGGAGTTTCAGGAACATGGCGGCGGAGCGCACGTCGTAATCGCGGGTGATCCGCTCCCGGAGCTTAACGATCTCCTCTGCCGGAATCGGCGGCAGGGAGATCTTTGTCAGCTCCAGCTCTTCCCGAAAGTACGAATCATCGAATTCCTCGGTCAGAAAGAACTTTTTGATCGCGTTGAAATCGTCACGCGAGTTTAAGTTACAGAAACCGAGTTCCCGGATGACCGCCATCGGTCGGTCCTTCATGCATCGGAAGAGGTTGACAAGATTATGATCGAAATCGTTGTAGACCTCAAAGCCGTCAATCGTGGGCTTCCCGAGCAGGACGGAGCCGGACCCGCCGAATACGTCCACAAAGCGACCGTACTCCCGCGGGAAAAGGGCATATAAAATATGGAGGATCGGCGTTTTGTTGCCGACCCTCGAAACAGGGGTTTTCAGTTGTATCACCTCTTTTGGGGACAAAAAAACGGCAGCCGGATCGGGGTCGCCGTCTTTAAACAGAATTACGAGAACGAGGGTTCAAAATCGTCATCCTCATCGTCATCGCAGTCAATATCCAGGGTGCCATCTTCAAGATCCTCTGCATCGTCGGGATCGTCAACGGACGTAATATTGACGTATTCTCCGATGATGTTCAGCGCTTCATAGTATGAGCCGCAGGCGTAAACGCGATTTCGCATCTCGGTCGCCTGATCATGAAGACCGTTCTGTTTAAGGGTACGTGATGCCAGACCGATCAGGTTGAACACGTTGCCGTCCTGACCGATCAGCGGACAATTCGGTTTTTTCTGTGTCTCCTGCGGCTGCTCTTTCGGCGCTTCCTCAACGCCGCCGAGCAGGTTCGGGACGTAATCCGACAGCCATGTGCCGCCGAACTGATCGTGGGTCTGCAGCCGCCACATGGCGAGTCTGCCCATATCCAACCGAACGTCCTCGCGGAAGGGGAAGAGAATATTCGTAACACCGTCATGCTCAAAAACAGCGCATTCGGAGAATCGCGACCCGTCGAGCAGGATATCCTCCCGCGTCAGCAGATCGTTCATCCCTTCCAGCCAGTCCTTCGGATCGCCGCCGCAGCCCTGCAGCACAAGGCCCTCGGCGTTTTGCATCCGGCGCAGATTTTCCGCGGGAATACGGGAAATGACAGCTTTCTTTTCTCTGTCGTTCATTGCTTCAGTTTGCTCCTTTTCAAAAACTTCGATTTCGCACAGCGGCCGGTTCCCTCTGCGTCGGTCAAGGATCTGAATCGTAGATCCGTTAAAGCGATAAAAGGAAGCGGGTTCATAATCCTGTCGAATCCCCTTGCCGTAGTTGCAGGTCGACCATTTGTTGTTCGGCTGTCCTTTGATCACAGAGTAAAAGCCGTTGGTCTGCACCCTTGTCACAACGCGGGTCAGCCCTTCAAGATCGGGATGTACGCTGTGCGAACGCACATAGATTTCCGTGCCGGGCTGGATGTGACGCTTGAAATCGGCAAGGTTTTTTATCGCAATCGGCTGCCTTGCGTTGGTTGCATTCACAGCTGCATCCCCATCCCTTCGTCGGCTTCTTCATCGGTCGCATCTTCCGCAGGGTCTGCGGTCTGCGCCTGTTCATCAAATCGCGTAACAGGCGCAAAGAGCTGACCGCCGTATGCGGATACGACGCCGTATTCGGTCTGCGTCGCTCCGAGCTTCCGGAGTAATTCGTCGGCAACCACGGGTTCTGTGATCTCGTCAAGCCACCGACCGTCAAAGCGGTTGTCGGTAAAATGAGAGACGTAATCCCGGAAGAATTCCTTTGGGGACAGAGAAAAATATGAGAGCTCATAGGCGGGAAGCTCCTTTGCAAGCTGCAGAGCGCGTTCAGCATCCAGTTTCGGTTCTGCTTCCAGCACAGCTTTATATTTGATCTGCTCCCTCTGGGACATGGCAAGATACCATCCGGCCAGCTCGTTTAAGTACCGGAAATCCATCATATCGTTGAAGGTGTGCAGATTGAGCGAGGGGATCGCGGATTCCATATCATAAAGCATGCAGTCCTCGATATGCCGCTCGTTATGCAGCGCGGCAATCCGGTCAGCTTCCTTCGGTGAGATCGGCAGAGAGATCCATTCCGCAGAGTCCCGCATTTCATCCGCGCTCGCATACGGCGCCTGAGAGATCAGGAGCATGAAAACCGCTTTTTTGTTTTCATCCGTTTCCGGCAGATCAACGCCGTTATATACGTCCGGCATCGTAAAATCCCGTGTCGCCACGTACATACCGTCGATAATCACGCCCTCGTCGCAGTCGCGCTGCAATTCCCCGATCCTATCCCGGTCAAGAAGATACCGGCAGTCTTCCGGGATGTTTTCAATATCCGGATGCAGCTCGTTTTCAATCACGTACTCGCCGAGATCGCGGAGAGAAAAGACGTCCGCAACGACCGGCAGATCCTCTACACCGTAGGTCATATTGATCAGGTCACGAAGGGAGACGAGCTCCATCTGATCGTGCGGGACAATTCCATCATCCTGGAGAATCGCGTTCATTGCGATTACTTCTTGTTCCGGCAGCACCGCCAATCGTTTTGCAAGGAAGTTCAGTTCTTCCAGCGTAAAGGTATCCATCCGCATTTCTGCGATTTCCTGGACGGGCGGACAACTCAGAATGTGGTACGACAGATCCTGCATTTTCGGATGTATCCGCGCCCGCTGCATAAAATCCTTGAGCTGCTGCTCAGTTGCGGGAAGCCAGCAGGTTGCATAGCTTACCTCCCGGCAGCCGGGGATCTCCACCTCCGCCTCCACATGGATCGTCCGGGAGCGCAGATAGTTATTTCGGTTACATGGACTGTTCAAAACCTTCATCCTCCTCTTGCTCAAACGGTTCGGCCTCGTAAATCGTTTTGCCGTTATATGTGATTTGGGTGATTTCTTCCGGAGTGAAATCCTGATATCTCCCGAAGAGCGATTCATATTGCGCCCGATCCCGTGCAAAAATGTTCCATGTGCTGTAATGCTTGCCGGGATCACGGGTAAGCGCATCGGCTGTACACTTGAACGTGCATTCCGTTCCATTTTTACAGACTGTCACAGTCACCGATTTTGCTGATACTTCTGAAACCGCTTCGCTGATTTCCCGAATCCGATGCAAAGGACTGTCTTCCTTCGCGTTCAGTTCCGCAAGAGAATCCCGAATTGCGTCGTTGATCAAGAACTGAAGATACATTTCTTCCTGATGCCCCGCCCAGTATGCCTCTGCCTGACTATGACAAAACGCGTCTCTGTCGGTGAGATAAGAAAGGAGCGATGCATCTTCCCACCTTGCGAAAGCGTATTCACACTCAAAATGAACGTCTTCCGGTTCCAGATGAAAAAGAAACATTTTTCTGGCTTCCTCCGGAGCGACATACTGTGTAGCATACTGAAGATCCTGTCTGAGCTTATTTGTCGAAAGCGTTTGCACGTCGAGATTGTGCTTATCGTCTTGCAATCGGCTTTCTATCAGTTCGCGAACCCTATTCTGAATGTCATCAGCCATGTCGGAAATCCCGAGAGCTGCTTCGAGCGTCGGATCGATTGTCTTGAACCAGCCGCGCGCATCATAAATCATATGATCGCTTTTATGGTAGATACCGCAGTATTTCAGCTTGATTTGCCGATCAACATTCAGGTCTGCTTCCAGACAATCCTCAAACAGGTAATCGAAGTCATCTCCCCGCGGGAGTTTTACATAAAGATTACCACCGTTATTTCCGCCGATCACAAAGGGCTTGTAATTATCGCTGTCCAGCCATGCGCGGAACCGGTCTTTCAATTCTTCCATGCTACATACCTCCCATATTCTGCGTTTCGTCCTGTTCCACATCGCCGTCAATGAACGCTCCGACGGATACAACTCGTCCGAGAAAATCAGGATCTGTTTCTTCCGTCAGTTTCAGACATCCGTCCTCACCGAGAACAATCGGTTCTTTTGTGAAAACGGTCCCGCCGAAGTTGACCTTCACATACGGTTCCAAAGCCGCGAAGCGGTCCTGATCGTCATTCATTCGCAAATGATAACAATTGAGTCCTGCGGGTGTTGTTTCCGGTCCGTAGCGCTCGTTGGCGAACAGTGCGTTTTGACCGGCAACTTCAACCAGCTCAAATTCATCCTCGTCCATTTGCAGATACGCCGTGCCGTTCTGATTCAACCGAAAGCCGAGAGTTTCGGGATCAAAGCCCCAGACGTCAAGCGCAAAATCAATCTGATCCTTCTGCCCGTCAGGGAAGAATTCCTCTGTTATTTCCCCTGCGGAGTATTCGCGCATACCGCAGTTTTGTCCGATATCCTCATCTGCCCAACGATGCGTAAAGTCCACTTCGGGGAAACGCCGCGCCAGTTCCTCAATCACGGGAATGGGCGCACTCCAAGCTGTTTCAAAGCAAAGCGCTTTACAGTTTGTCCCGTAATCCGTTCCGGCTTCATAGCCGCAGGCATTCCACTTTGTGCCCCAGTTCTGAATGCACCACTCGTACCACGTCGGGGCGCCATATTGAAGCCGGTTCTGAAACGCCTGTCTGCCAAGCGACCACTCATCGGGCTGAATATCTGTGCGGATACGCAGAAAAGCGTCTTCGCTCTGTTGCGGGATATGGAGCAAATCGAGTCCGGTGATCCCGTTTTCGAGGGTGTATACGGATATGAAGTCCCGGTAGGCTTTTAAGCCTTTATCGGTCCGGCTGCCGGCTTCAATCATTAACGATTCCGGCATGGGAATCAGCTTATTGAAATCAATGGTCCCAAGGCCGTATTGATCGTCCTTTATGGCAATCAGCATATTCTGGACGGCAACGGGATCGCCGCTGAACTCAACGAGGTTCGATACATAATTCGGCATTTTCTTTTGCCTCTCTTTCTATGGATAGAATAAACTGCCCCAGCGCGGTGATAACAGGCACGCTGACAGCGTTTCCGGCGAACTTATATAGCTTTGCATCGGAAAAGCCCGCGTCTGCCAGCCTTCGGAATTGCTCGTCGGTAAAGCCCTGCAGACGGAAGCACTCCAAGGGCATGAGCTTGCGGATGTAGCCGTTGTAGACTATTCCGTGGATATCCATGGCGGTAAGGGTATACATCGGCTCATCCGGCTCCTTGATTCTCCGTCCCCGCTGGCGTACCGTTTCCCGGCAGGGATTGATGATCGGCCGTGGCGCATCGAAAACCGGCAGCATCATACCAATGGCGGTATGTTCACCCTTATGGCTGCCGATCCCGGCGTCCTGATGGGCGGTCAGGCATCTCGCAAGACCGGTAATCTTCGGGTCGGGATTCATATCTACGCCGAAGCAGGCTGTGCCAACTTCGCCGTTGAAAGAACAACGGAGATGCTTCTCATTTACCGGTTTGAAAACATCAGTAAAGTACATCCCGGTCATTCCGGCAAAACCGCCCGCCTGCGAAGTCGGGGTGACGGAGAGTCCGTCTGTTCCGTAGACGCGTTCTCCCTCCCGGCCAGGTATGAGCTGCTTAAGAGTCTTCGGGTTGCAGTCGGTGAAAGATAATACTTTGCCGGCGCATCTTTCACGATCACATCCGACAATGAACACACGATTGCGGGATTGGGGGACGCCGAAATTTGCGCTGTTAAGCACCTGCCACGCGACATCGTACCCCAATGCATCCAGCGCGCCGAGGATGGCAGCAAACGTCCGGCCTTTGTCGTGCGATAACAGTCCGGGAACGTTTTCAAGCAGCAGATATTTTGGTTTTTTAACGGCAGCGATACGGGCAATTTCAAAGAACAGGGTTCCTCGGGTGTCCTCAAAACCGAGTCTTCTTCCAGCCACCGAAAAGCTTTGGCAAGGGAATCCTCCGCAAATAAGGTCGAGATCCGGAAGTCCGGCGGGGTCAATGGTTCGCGCGTCTGCAAAATACAGTTCTCCTTTCGTGTCGTACAGCGTCTCATACGCCTTCTTTGCATAAGGGTCGATTTCGCAATAGCCGACGCATTCAAACGCATCCAGTTTTGTTAGTCCGCTGCGAAAGCCGCCGATCCCTGCAAACATGTCGAAAAACCGGAGCGCCATAAGGCGTCTGACCTTTCCTTATTTCTTTGTCACCTCTTTCTTCTTTTCTGGTCCAGCTCGTACAGATCCGAAGCGTCGAGGATCTCGAATTCTTCGCCGGTATGCGGGTCGATATACAGTTCGTCTTCTTCCTCAGCCGCCAGCCACCATTCCAGCAAATCCGTATCATGGAAGTAGCAAAGCAGCAGGTGCATATTGAATTCAAACAGCGGATCGGGCTGGATCGCCCTGCAGGTGATCCCAACAGCGTTAAAAATGGTTTCAATCGAATCCATCCACTGTACGCTGTCTCTGAGGCTGTCCAACAAATTGCAGACAAGCATCTTGTTTTCCATTTCAGTCATGTTCTTTTCCTCTTACATGGAAAGAACGGGGCTATCATCCTCATCGAGATCGTCCCCGTTCATATCGTTATTGTTTTTCTGGTTGTTTTCTTCTGCCAGTTCCGCATCGGTCAGCTTGCGGAAGCTGTCTTCACCCGGCACGAGGGAAAGCGACCTCCCGTTGTCCCATTTCATCCCGATCTGGCCGATATCGTCAACGTATTGGACGGTACCGCGCGTTCCGGGCGGGACGGGAGCCCAGGGATCCTCCATATGATCCAACTGGATCCGGGTACCGGGCGGATAGGTCTGTTTCATGCGCTCGGCTGTTCTTCGCATTCGGTCAAATTCATTCATGGGTATTCCTCCGTAAAGGTTATTTATTGTGTTTCCATTGGGCGTAAAGCAGCCCGCCGGTTTCCATGGGGTAGTAGAATCCCGCCAGATACGCCTTTCCGCTGCCGTCCCGTTCGGTGTTCCACTGCGTGAACGTGTAGCCCGCACGGAAAGGTATTGCTTTCGGGATTCTGATTGTGGCGTCGGCTTTTACGGTGTGTACGCCGGTATTTGAAAAGGTTCCGCCGTTGGGGTCAAAGCGGTAACATACCTGAATGGGCTTCCATTTGGCATACAGGATCGAGCTGTTTCTTTTTCCATACGGTTGACCGGGAAGGTAATCTGTCCCGGTGCCATCTATCCGCGTATTCCAGCAAACGAAGGTGTAACCGTCCCGAACCGGGATATCCGTTGTCAGCACGATACGTTCATTCGGGCCCTTGATTTGTCGTTTCGGCGCTTTTCTGCCGCCGTTTGCGTAGAACACCACAAAATACGTTTTCGGCGTCCACCGGGCGTACAGCTTCAGATCCTGATTTTCAAAATATTCGGAACCTGGGTAATACAGCGTCCCGCCGCCGTTCTTTTCGGTGTCCCAGCATTTGAAGGTATAGCCCTCGCGGACCGGTCTTGCGGACGCGATCTGTACAGGCGCGTCCTTCCGCTTTATCTGCTGCTTCGGCGCGTCGGTCCCGCCGTTGGCGTCATACCGAACATACCATTTCACGGGAGCCGCCTGCGCAATCGGCAGCATGGGCAGAAAACAGAATACTGCGATGAGCGTCATAAGCAAGCAGAACAGCTTTTTCCTGAGTTTTACCATAGATGGAACCCTTCCTTCTTCAGATGATCGCGTTGAGGCTGAATGGCTGACCGCCAACCGTGAAATCAAATTCTGAACTGCCGATGTTATGGCAGTGTTCAGATAAAAAGCGATAGTCCCTGGAGCTGCGGATCGTCATATACGCCACCTCTTCAGGGGTCGCTTCTACGATATCCTCACCGCCGTACAGATACGTATCCACGTCAGCGTGGACCTGCGTTCCTTCGGGGAACTGGGCTGTGAAATCCTCATAAGCGGTCCAGCCTTCCAGATCCTCGCAATCGGAAGGTTCCCCGCATACGAGAAAATCCTTCATTTTGCCGTCTGCCGAAAGGGTAACGCTTGAAAATTGAATTGCCATTACTTTTCTTCCTTTCAGATTGCTTTCCAATAGGTCAGCAGGATATTCTGCCAACCGTCGCAGCAGGTGTACATGATCAGATCGGCGGTCACGGTCCCGGCAACGCTGTAACCATCACTATCAAGAATATCCGTTCTGGTGTTGGTCCCATAGCACACACAGTTGCAGACGTATTTGCCGACGCCGCCGTCCGCGTTGGCAACAAAGGCGACGTCGCCCTTTTGCACACAGTGCAGCGTTGAAAATCCCTGATTGTTATGATCCGCCACCACGGGCATCACATCTCTGAACCAGAAGTACGCGGCGCTGTCTGACGCGTCCACGATCCTTTGGACGTCGTCAATGCCGAGTCTTGCAAAATGCAACGGGACGCTGATCCCGACGGAAGGAATGTTAAGCCTGCCGGCCGATCCGTATACCGTACTTTCAGATACCGCCGCTTCCTTTTCCGGCGTTTCTTTCTCTGTCGGATGGATTTCCGATTCCTGTTTTTTTGTCAACGGTTCTGTCGGTGGCTCCGTCGGCGCTTCTGTGGCCGCGAGCGCTTTTGTCGTTGATGCTGCCGTGGTCCTTTCCGCCGCAGTTGGTATCTCTGTTGTCATTTCTGCCACGGCCGTTTCCTCGGTGGTCGTTTCCGGCGGCACAAAGGGCAGGTTGCCGACAGAATATGCTTTCGTTTCCGCTCCTTGGGTAAAAGATGGATCCGTATCCGTTCCGGTGATCAGGTGCGGATTGTATCGCAGACAGCCGCAGAGCAAGACAGCCGAGAGCGCGGTGGCGATTACCGGATAAACTGTTTTCATTTTCTTCCGACCTCCTTACTGCTGCAAATGCAAACCGGGTTCCGGATCGAGCTGATCGAGTACTGTTTTTACGTCTTGTCCAGTGGAGGAGCAGAGCAGACCGCTCTCTATGAATATGCCGCCTTTTTGCTCAGCGTAGTATTTTCCGAAGGCGTCCATATCCAGGAATCCCCACAGCTCCATATCAGCGTGATACTCATCTCCTGCTTCCAGAACGTAATTGCTAACATCTCTGTACGTTTGCTCAGGGATAAGGTAGAGATCGTCTATATGGTCAGCGAGGATGGAGATATTTTCCGCAGTCGACGCGCCGGTATGACGGGCCAGCAGAAGAAGGAAGTCCGTATTCTCGTAATCCATTCCGTCCAGACGCTTTATGACTTCATTCATGGCAAGCAGCCCTTCCGATCGGTTGATCGACTCATACAGCTGGCCGACAAGCCCTGCGGAGCCCTGTTCCAGTGTAACGTCGCAATCTGAAAGTTCTCCGGCGCCAAGCCTGCGGACCGCCTTATTGATCGCGGACTCTTCTTCCGGAAGAAAAAGAAGTTCTTCCTTCCCGTTGAAGGACAGCATCGCAGTCATTTTGCTTTCTGGGCAGTCGTAATACGGCGGGAAAGCTGTACCGTCGTATTCGGGGACAAATTCCATTTCCCGGTCAACGAACAACAGGCCGTGTTCGGTGAAGCGTCCCGTACCGGAGGCAATGAGGTCTCTGCCGATCCTTTCATATTCTGCCGTCTGTTCCGGTGTTTCATTTTCGCGCGTCGGGATTGCGCCTGTCGTGTTCAGCGTATGCGCTCTGCCGATCTCGGCGAAGCTGCCGACGTTGGTGATCAGAGAATACCGGTTCAGATTGCAGGTCAGATTGATCAAATCTTTCAGATCCGTCATTCCCTCCGCTTTCATCCCCTCAAAAAAAGCGTTTGCTTCACCCTGATCAAATCCGTCCATTCTTCGCGCAAGGTAGTTCAATGCGTCAAGATCAAGCATCTGACCTGTCAGAGCTTCGAGCTCTTTCGGGAACGTTACCTCCGCCACTTCAATTACCGCATGGCTCGGCGGCGTACCATAGAGGTCCGTCAGGTTTTCCTTCAGCTCTCTTTCCCTGCATGGCAAACTGAATACGACGGATTTACCCATACGGCTTGCTTTGATTTCAATGGAGGCCATATTTTATCCACTCCTTTCGGTTCAAAGAAAAAAGCCCGGTACTGCGGATGAGAAAGCAATACCGGGCAGGAAACAGTTATTCATTTGTATCAGAGAGGGAACGAAGCGGACAGCGGCGTTTTATCCACAGGCGCCAGCAGCACCTTACCGGTTCCACGATAGACGTTGACGAGCCCTTCGCCGGAGGCCGCCGAGCCGATCAGCGTTTTGCCGCTGCGTTCCACGGTAAAATCAAGAGAGCTGGACCAGGCAATGGCAAAGTTGCCGTCCACCTTCAGCACGTCATTCTCCAGAACGATCTCGATCAGCTCCTCACGGGGACAGGCAGATTCGATGGCCAGGATCCCGTTGCCGGAGATTCCGAGGTTGAAGAGGCCTTCGCCGCCCGCGACAGCCGAGCTCAGATTGGACCGCATTACCGCCTTATGTGTCAGCCGGGATTCGCAGGCGAGGAACAACCCGTCATCCAGAACGATCGTGCCGTTCCAATCGGACGTATCCAGCAGGATGATATGCTTGTACGTGGGTTCCAGCACCAGCGTTCCGCTGCCGGTATATTCGGGCTTGATGGCGCTTTCACCGGTAACCTTTCCACGGAAAGTTTTTCCGATCAGATCTCCCATGCCTTTGACGCCGGTGGTGGAGAAGACATTGCCGGCCATCCACTGCATTGCTCCGGCCTGACAGATGATGCCGGATGTGCCAACGTCACAAACCAATTGGCGCTTGCGGACGTTCATCTCGTTGCAGAAGAATGCTGTCTGCGCCGTTGCCGGCGTCACGCTCAGATCGCGTTTGTACTCGACGATCTGAAAGGCTCCTTTCGCGTCCACGATGCGAACATCGTCGTTGTTGGTGAAATTGTTGATCTGAATCATTTTGTATCTTCCTTTCTTCTGATCACATGGTCATACCGAAGCCCTGGTCTTCATCCTCGGACGCATCGAAATCCGCGTCGAAATCCGCGTCAACTTCATTCGGATCGAGGGCTTCTTCATCGGCGGCGGAAGCGGGCTCAAAACCGTCCGAAACAGCGGTTTGCGCGTCTTCGTCGGGTTCTTCTTCCATACCGGTGTTTTCGTCCGAAACAGCCTCAGACTGGGCTTCCAACTCGTCCTGTTCCCGCTGGAGTTCGTCTTCGATCAGCCCGATCACAAACTGCCGCTGCGTCATGTTGTTTCTCTGGAGGTAATCTTTGATCCGCAGATAAAGATCTTCCGGGATCTGAAACGCGAGGGTTCTTGTCTTTTCCATTGTGGTTCCTTCTTTCATGTTGATTTTTGGGTGAAGCTCATCCTGCAGGGCCATGGTAACAAATTCGGCCATGGTCATTTCATGAGCGTCGAGATACTGTCGGACCTCCGCATGAAGATCGGCGTCGATCTTCACAGTCAGTCCTTTCTTTTCGGCGTCAGCCATTTTCATCCGTCCTTTCTAATATTGATCTGATCGCGGCTTCCACAATCACTTCGACCGGGAGCTCCGTCTCCGCGGCGTACAGAAGAAGGTCTTCCGCGAGCGCCGTCGGGATTTCGATATCCATTGCGTCACCTGTGATCCCGCAGGGGATTCCTTTCTTTTTTTTTGCAATAAAAAAAGCCCGGTGTCGAGAATCGTTTTGATTCGTAACACCGGGCTGATTGCTGAATATTTAATTGTGTGCTTGCGATTGCAGGTATTTTACGCCGCGCTCGTAATCTTCCTCTGATATGGCATGTCGCTCATGGAAGGCGTCGAGCATTTGCAGCTGACGCTCTATGATCATGTTTTTCTTCTCTTCGGCCGTCATCTCGCCGAATGGGTTTTCTGTTTTCATGTTCCTGTTCCTCTCTGCAGGGGAAGGAGATATGACATCCGTTCCGTCTGTTGTTTTATCGGATTATATCAAAAAACAGGACGGGATGCAAGGAGAAAGAATCGTCTTGCCATTTCTTGGAGAGAGAACACAAACTTTTATCAAACAGGACACAAACATTTCATAAAAATTTTGTCAGAACCGCCGTAAAAACATGGCAAAAACCGGATGAAATTCCTTTATTTTTTGGCTTCGGTGGTTCGAATCCACCTTGTCGATGCGAAACATCGATGAAACTGACGCAAAAAATGACCCCTCAAAAACGTCAAAAGCCCTTGCTACGCAAGGGCTTTCCGTCCAAACATTTAAATAGATCGGACGTCTTGGTGGGAGAGAGTGGATTCGAACCACTGAAGTCGTCGACAACAGATTTACAGTCTGCCCCCTTTGGCCGCTCGGGAACTCTCCCATATTCAATTAAATGGAGCTGGTGGACGGACTCGAACCCCCGACCTGCTGATTACAAATCAGCTGCTCTACCAACTGAGCTACACCAGCAAATCATTGTCACACCAACAAGCAAGGAACAATATAACACACTTTTTTGACGGAGTCAAGTCTTTTTTTTCTTTTTTAAAAACTTTTCGGACTTTCCGCTCTCCCTCCGGTGGGGGTGCGTTCCTTGTCCGCCGGGCGCCAAGCGTGACATTGTCACGGCAGAGAAAGAGAAAGAGTATATAAGAAAAAAAGAAAAAAATATATACAAGAACGAGAATAGAGAGTAAAAAAAAGAGAAAGAGTGAAAGTTGTAAGAATGAGAATAAGAGATAGAGCAAGGAACAGAGACAAGAGATACCGGCGGCGATGAAAAAGCCCCGCGTATGCGGGGCGACGGGGGGAGGGTCGAAAGGACCGGGTCATTTATTCGGCGGGATCGACTTTGGACTCGTCGACGGGCGCGGAACCGGCGGCCTCACGCCGGCGCATGATCTCTTTCATCATCTGCCGGTGGCTTTCGCCGGTGATGTTATAGAACCGGATGGGAAGGAGCATCAGCAGATACCCGACGACCGGCACGACGGTGGTCATTAAGAACAGCGCCCAGCGGGTCTGGGGATTTTGGACGATGGAGAACTTTTCGTCCGCGTCCTTGTGTTCGATGTACTTGGTAAGTCCGAGGATCCAAAGCGCCAGTGAAGACGAAAGCGTGCCCTCCAGTTTTCCGGTGAAAGACATGATGGACAGCATGGTCCCCTCGACGCGCTTGCCGGAACGGTATTCGACGTAGTCGACGGTCTCGGCTTCCATTTCTTTTTGCATCAGATTTTTGAACTCCAGCGGGATCGTGGCGAGCATGGTAAAGGCAACGGTCAGGATACCGGTGAACAAAGACGCGGGCTGATCGGCTGGTTTGTTCATGATGCCCGGGAAAGTGGACAGGGCGAACAGGGCGTTTACGATGGCGCCGACGACGCAGCAGGCCTGACAAAACCGGCGGGAGTCCGCTCTTTCGCCGAGTCTTTCCACGATCATGGGGACGATGAGTGCCGCCAGCACGCTGCCGGGCGCCTTTGCGATATCGAGAAACCCGTTGAGTTTCGGAGAAAACAGGGAGTCGTAGGCAAAATAGAACGAGACCTGCTCCGGGACCTTGATGAGCACGAAGATGAGGTTGCCGAGGAAGAGCATGAACAGCGGGCGGTTGGAGACAAGCAGCCGCAGGCACTCTTTAAGGCCCGGGGTCTCCTCATGATGCTCAAGCCGCTCGCGCGTGTTGCGGAAGGTAAAGCGCGTCAGGATCACGACGAACACGGCGGAGGCGACGGCGGCGGTGAGATACGCCTTATCGAGATGGTCCTTAAAGTACGGCAGCCACGCGGCGAAGGCGACGAGGCCGGTCGGGATGGCGCCGAGGATCATGCGCCCGATGGCGGAAATGCCGTAGAGTTTGGTGCGCTCCGTCCCGTTCGGCGTCATGGAGAAGGCAAGCGCCCCCATCGGGACGTCAAAAGCCGTGTAGGTCACGTCCAGCCCCACGAAAGCGAAGACGGTCAGGGCGAGTTTGAGGCCGTAAGGCAGAGAATTGCTGCCGATGAAGAACAGCAGAATGAACGCCGCGACAAAAAAGGGGGCAAATTTGATATACGGGCGCATTTTGCCGTATTTTGTACGGGTCTTATCCACAAGCACGCCCATCATGGGGTCGTTGATCGCGTCAAAAATGCCGCAGAACAGGCGAATGGTGGACGCGTGCGACATTTTGATGTTCAGTACGTTTGTAATAAAGTAATTGACATATTTGGACGCGGTCATGCTGGTGGTCATGCCCTGCGCGCCGCGGCCCACGGCGTAGGAAAGCGCCTCGCGCCAGTTGATATAGGTCTCCTCGCCCACGTCCTTTGTCACGATCTTGCGGTCGAGAAACGATTTTAAGGAAAACATCGGGGGACCTCCTTCCCGTTTCGTTCTGTTTACAGTATACACGAGGACGAAAGAAAATGCAAGCCGCTTTATAAGTCTGAACGACTCCCGGCAGAACTTCATCCGATCCGATGAAGATTTTTGTCGGATCGTTTGTTTTCTCTTGCGTTTTGTCCCCCGGATATGCTATATTTAGGATACGGAATGCTATTAAAAAAGGAGTGTTTTTTATGTTCAAACGTTCCGGTTCTAAAGTCAAAACGCTTGCGAAAGTGCTTTTTGTGCTGCAGATCGTGTTTTCGTGTCTGATCGGCGTCGGCGTTATGATCGCGAGCATCGTGCTCGCGGCGACGGTCTGGGACGATTTGGCCGTGCTTGTGATCGTCGGCGGCATTTTCGGCGGGATTTTGTATATCGCGCTTGGGATCCTTTTCGCTTGGCTGAGCGTCCTTGTGATGTACGCGGTCGGTGAAAGCGCTGAAAAAGCCGAACAGGCCGCAGCCGATACCGCGATCCTGCGCTCGAACCTCGATTACATCCAGCAGCAGTTGGCGGCCTTGCAGGCGGCCGGACAGCAGCCGTCCGGACAGCAGCCGGCGGATCCGGCTTACGGCTATCCCGCGTATTGAGGGACCGTGCAGATCGCTTTTTAAGAAGGTGAAGGAACATGCCGTTTGGGATCTTACGGCAGGATATTACAAAAATGGAGGTCGACGCCATCGTCAACGCGGCAAACGCCTCGCTTCTCGGCGGAGGCGGCGTGGACGGCGCGATCCACGCGGCGGCCGGGCCGGGGCTTTTGGCGGAATGCCGAACGCTTGGCGGCTGTGAGCCGGGACAGGCAAAAGCGACCGGCGGGTATTCCCTGCCCGCAAAATACGTGATCCACACGGTGGGGCCCGTCTGGCAGGGCGGCAACGCCGGCGAGGAGGCTGCACTTCGCGCCTGCTACCGGAATTCTTTGCGCCTTGCCGAAGAAAAAGGCTGTGCGTCCGTCGCGTTTCCGCTGATTTCAGCCGGCGCGTACGGCTACCCCAAAGACGAGGCTTTTTCGGTGGCTGTGTCCGAGATCGGCGCGTTTTTGCTCGGCAGCGAGATGACCGTGTATCTGGTCCTGTTCGGAAACGCGGAGACGCACATCGGCCGCTCCCGTTTTCCGGATCTGCAGTCTTTTATTGACCAAAGCTACGTCGACGCCCATTATTCTCCGAATCTGGAAAGCGCCCGCTGTCAGACGGCGCATCCGGCGGCACAGGCTTACGGCTTTGCGCCGCCCTCCCCTGCCGCCGCCCCGGCGAAGAAGAAAAAAAAGAGCCGCCGGCTGTTCCGCAAAAACGAGGCGCCGACGGGAACGGCTGTTTTTTACGCGGAAGACGCTTTGGACGCGACTCCCCCGCCGGGCGCCGCGCCGTCCGCGAAACCGGACGATCTTGACGCCGCCATTTCGGGGATGCTGGACGAAAGTTTTTCCGAAATGCTTTTGCGCCTCATCGACGAACGGGGCCTGACGGACGCCGCCGTGTACAAAAAGGCAAACGTGGACCGCAAACTGTTTTCCAAGATCCGCTCCAATCCCCTGTACCGGCCTTCCAAACCCACGGCGGTCGCCT
>CAMVBD010000003.1 GCA_947165615.1 uncultured Clostridia bacterium
ACGCGGTAGGCGCTGCTCGTCCAGCTGAAGCGCGTGTCGTCGTCCGGCAGGCGCAGCATGGCGGAGACCTTTTCATCCGGATCGAGCGGCAGGAGGTTCACAAGGTTCATGCCTCTGCCGGTGCGGGAGGACTCGGGGATCTCGTAGCCCTTTAAGCGGTAAGCCTTGCCCTTTGTGGTAAAGAACATGATGAAGGAGTGGGTGTTGGACGTAAACATGGTGTCCACCACGTCCTCCTCCCGCGTCGTAAGACCCAGTTTTCCGCGGCCGCCCTTTTTCTGGACGGAATATTCCTCGACCGGAACGCGCTTGATGTAGCCCATGACGGTCTTTGTAAACACGGACTGGACGTTCGGGATCAGATCCTCAATGTCCACCTCGCCCGAGACGTTGACGATCTCGGTCCGTCTTTCGTCGCCGATCTCCGCCTTGGTCTGCAGGGCCTCCTCCTTGACAAGCGCCAGAATGTTGGCGTGGGAGGACAGGACGTTCAGGTACTCCTCGATCTTCATGCGAAGCGCGCCGAGTTCGTCCTCGAGCTTTTCCTTTTCGAGGCCGGTCAGCTGTCCGAGACGCATCTGGACGATGTGGTTTGCCTGCACCTCGTCAAAGCCGAAGCGGTTCATCAGGTTTTCCTTGCCCTCGGGAATGCTCTTGGAGGCCCGTAAAATGGCGATGACTTCGTCAATGAAGTCCAGGGCGCGAAGAAGTCCCTCGAGGATATGGGCGCGGTCCTGCGCCTTTTTGAGGTCGAATTCGGTGCGTCTGCGTACGATCTCGCACTGGTGGTCGATGTAGTGCTGCAGCACCTGTTTTAAGGTCAAAAGCTTCGGGACGCCGTCCACAAGCGCCAGCATGATGACGCCGAAGGAGGACTGCATTTCGGTGAAACTGAACAGTTGGTTCAATACCACCTGGGCGTTGGCGTCGCGCTTGAGGTCAATGACGACGTTCATGCCGTTTAAGTTCGAGTAGTCGGAGACGTTTGTGATGCCCTCGATTTTTTTCTCTTTATGCAGGTCGGCGATGCGCTCGATGAGTTTGGATTTATTGACCTGATACGGCAGTTCCGTTACGACGATCTGGCTGCGGCCGTTTTTTTCAACAATTTCGGTGCGTGCCCGGACGATGATCTTGCCGCGCCCCGTGGCGTAGGCGGCGCGGATGCCCGCTCTGCCCATGATGATGCCCTTTGTCGGGAAGTCCGGCCCCTTGATGTGCTCCATCAGGTCGTCCAGCGTGCAGTCGGGGTCGTCGATGAGGCGGCACATGCCGTCGATGACCTCGCTCATGTTGTGGGGCGGAATATTCGTGGCCATGCCGACCGCGATGCCCATGGTGCCGTTGACCAGCAGGTTCGGAAAGCGCGACGGCAGGACCGTGGGCTCCTTCAGGCGGTCGTCGTAGTTCGGGATAAAATCGACGGTCTCCTTGTCGATATCGGTCAGCATGCGCAGCGTGAGCTTCGACATACGGGATTCCGTATACCGGTAGGCGGCCGGCGGGTCGCCGTCCACAGAGCCGAAGTTGCCGTGGCCGTCAACAAGCGGATAGCGCATCGAAAAGTCCTGCGCCAGACGCACCATGGCGTCGTACACGGAGGCGTCGCCGTGGGGATGGTAGCGGCCCAGCACCGCGCCGACGGTGTCCGCGCATTTGCGGTATTCCTTGTTGGGTTCGAGTCCGTTCTCGAACATGGTATAAAGGATCCTTCTGTGTACGGGCTTCAGGCCGTCGCGCACGTCGGGAAGGGCGCGGTCCGTAATGACGGACATGGAGTAACTGAGGAAGGACTGACGCATTTCGTTCGTCAGGTCTACGTCGATGACCGTGCCGATATTATCGTCCGGAATCGTCGGGATCCCGTTCTCCATCTGGAAGCCCTGATTGTTGTTTTCCTGATCCATTGTTTTCTCCCCTCCGTTTACACGTCAAGGTTCTGAACGTATTTCGCGTTTTGTTCGATAAAGTTGCGCCGCGGCTCCACCTTGTCGCCCATTAAGATCGAGAAGGTCTCGCTTGCGATCTCGGCGTCGTGAAGATTGACGCGCAGCATGGTGCGGGAAGCGGGGTCCATGGTGGTCTCCCAAAGCTGTTTCGGGTCCATTTCACCGAGACCCTTGTAACGCTGGATGGTGTAGCCGGCCCCGAGTGCCGCAATAATGCGGTCGCGCTGTTCGTCCGAGTAGGCGTAGTGGTTCTTTTTGGCCTTGCTGAGCCTGTAAAGCGGCGGCTGGGCGATGTACACGTAGCCGTTTTCGATCAGCGGGCGCATGTATTTGAAAAAGAAGGTCAAAAGCAGCGTGCGGATGTGCGCGCCGTCGACGTCGGCATCCGCCATGAGCACGATCTTGTGATAACGGAGTTTTGTTACGTCGAATTCCTCGCCGATGCCGGTGCCCAGCGCCAGCACGACCGGCGCCAGTTTGTCGTTGCCGATGACCTTGTCGATCGGGACCTTTTCGACGTTGAGCATTTTGCCCCAAAGCGGAAGGATGGCCTGCGTGACCGGGTTTCTGCCCTGCTTTGCGGAGCCGCCAGCCGAGTCGCCCTCGACGATGAAGAGTTCGGTATTGACGGGGTCCTTGTCCGTGCAGTCCGCCAGTTTTCCGGGCAGGCCGCCGCCTTCAAACGCGGTCTTGCGCCGGGCAAGGTCTCGGGCCTTGCGGGCGGCTTCTCTGGCTCTTGCGGCCTCCTGGCACTTGCCGAAAATCGTTTTTGCGACCGCGGGATTTTCCTCAAAGAAGACGGTCAGTTTTTCATAGACCATCTTGTTGACCATGGGACCCATTTCGGTGTTGCCGAGCTTGGTCTTGGTCTGTCCCTCGAATTCCGCTTCGGTCAGTTTGACGGAAATTACGGCGGTCACGCCCTCGCGCACGTCGTCGCCGGTCAGGCTTTTGTCTCCTTCTTTTAACAGATTCATCCGGCGGCCGTAATCGTTAAAAACCTTGGTCAACGCCGTCTTGAAGCCGTTTTCGTGGTAGCCGCCCTCTGTCGTGCGCACGTTGTTGGCAAAACTGAGGATCAGTTCGTCATAGCCGTCGTTGTACATAATGGACACTTCGGCGCTGGCGTCGCCCTTGACCGTGGAAAAGTGGATGGGTTCGTCGTGAATGGGCGTAAGGCCCCTCGATTCGTTGAGGAACAGGGCGAACTCCTTGATGCCGCCCTCATAGCAGTAGACCTCCTCCACGACGTTTTCGGGGTCGCGGGAGTCCGTCAGCGTGATCTGCAGGCCGGCGTTGAGGAACGCCTGCTCGCGCATGCGGCGGCGCAGGGTATCGAAGGTATATTCGGTCGTCTCCTGAAAGATCTCGGGGTCGGCCTTGAAGCGGATAAACGTGCCGGTCTCGTCCGTGTCGCCGACGACGTCAAGGTCCGTGGCGATCTTGCCGCGCTCAAAGCGCTGATGATAGACGTGGCCGTGCTGGCTGACATCGACCTCAAACCACTCGGACAAAGCGTTTACGACGGAGGAACCGACGCCGTGCAGACCGCCGGAGACCTTGTAGCCGCTGCCGCCGAACTTGCCGCCGGCGTGCAGCACGGTCAGAACCACGGTGACGGCGGGCAGGCCCTGCTTTTCGTTGATGTCGGTCGGAATGCCGCGTCCGTTGTCGCGCACGGAGATGACGTTGCCGGGCTCGATTTCGACCTCGATATGCGTGCAGTAACCCGCAAGCGCTTCGTCGATGGAGTTGTCCACGATCTCATAGACGAGATGGTGGAGACCGGCGGGGCCGGTAGAGCCGATGTACATACCCGGGCGCTTGCGCACAGCCTCCAGTCCCTCCAGGACCTGGATCTGGCTGGCGTTATACTCCTCCTCGACGCGGGTATTCATGTCGCCCTCCTCGAGGACGACGGAATCGGGGTCGATCTCGGGGAGTATTTCCTCCGTATTCACCGTTTCTTCTTCGTTCATGTAGTCTTTATCCGTCATTCGGATACCTCCTGCCTGCCGGCGATCCGGTAATATAA
Organism: uncultured Clostridia bacterium; assembly: GCA_947165615.1. Classification (GTDB taxonomy): domain Bacteria; phylum Bacillota; class Clostridia; order Oscillospirales; family Acutalibacteraceae; genus RUG806. Next base: position 3,985 of record CAMVBD010000003.1, read on the forward strand.
TCTATCACACTCAGTTAAAAATAGATGAAAGCGTTGCAAACGCTTAGGTATTGCCGGAATTTTTTTATTGTATCAAAACGTGTCTTTCAGTCTGCCTGCCAGCGTCTGCAGAGACACCGGCGAAAAATACAGCGTCTGGTCTTCCCCTTCCCGCTGCTCGATAACGAGCGAGCGCGGGATGTCGTCGGTCAGGAGCCTGAGCCTGCCCCGGTCTTCGGCTTTTTTCAGCGTCTCCCGCGTTTTTGCGGATACGGTCGCGGAATCGGGATCGAAAAGCCCGATGATCTCCCGTTTTTTGACGATCTCTCCGCCGATATTCAGGTACATGGCAGGATCCTTCCGTTTTTGATCTCGGTTTTTGTGCCGCCGGAAAGCCGTCCGACGGTGTCGGGATCACAGCAGGTGATAAAGACCTGCCGTCCTTCGATATGATTCAGTATAAAGTCCTGCCGCACGGCGTCCAGTTCGCTCATGACGTCGTCCAGCAGCACGACGGGCATTTCTCCGGTTTCATCCAGCAGGACTTCGCTTTCGCCGAATTTTAGCGCCAAAGCCGCGCTTCTCTGCTGGCCTTGCGAGCCGTACACTCTTGCGGACCTGCCGTTGATGACGATTTCAAGATCGTCCCTGTGCGGTCCGCCGGTCGTCGTTTTAGACAAAAGATCCTCGCGCCGGTTTTGCCGGAGCAGATCCTTGAATCCGCCGGAGTCCCGGCTTTTTGACAGGTAACAAAAGCCGATCTCTTCCCGTCCGCCGGACAGACCCGCATAGATCTCTTCGACCTTCGGCGTCAGGTTTTCAAGGTATTTTTTGCGCTCCTCGGTCACTTTGTCCCCGACGACGGCAAGCCGCTCGTCCAAAACGTCCAGCATATCGAGCAGGGACGATTCGAACTGCGCGTCCTTGAGCAGCGCGTTTCTTTGCCGGAGCAATCTTGAAAATTCCGTCACGACGGCGGCGTAAGCGGGCTTTAGCTGACAAACGGAGGCGTCTAAAAACCGTCTTCTCTCCTCCGGTCCGCTTTTGACGATCGACAAAAAGGATGGGGCGAACACCACGGCGGAAAATTTTCCGAGGAATCCCGTTGCGCCGGACAGCTTGACGCCGTTGAGGACGGCGGTCTTTTTTTCCGCGACGGTCAACTGCGCTTTGTTTTCCCGGACGTTGTTCTGATACGCGGCTTTCAGTCGCGCAAAAGGCTTTTCAAACCCGATCAGCTCCTGATCCTTTGCGCCCCTGAAGCTTTTCATGCCGCTGAAAAGCCAGATCGCCTCCAACAGGTTGGTCTTTCCCTGCGCGTTTTCACCGAAAATGACGTTGACGCCGGGCCCGGGATAATATACGCCTTCTTCTAAATTCCGGAAGTCCTTGAAGCGCAGTTCACTCAACGTCATCTTCTTTGGTCAGCGTAAAACGCAGGGCTTTGAATTCAAACGTATCGCCGGGGTAGAGTTTTTTGCCGCGGGTGACGCAGGTCTCCCCGTTTACGCGTACGGCGCCTTTTTCAATGAGTTCCTTGGCGTGTCCGCCGGTCTCGGCGACGCCGGAAAACTTTAAGGCGGAATCGAGCTTGATGTATTCCGTTTTGATCGGCAGCGTCACCTCCTGCATGGTCAGGAGTTTGACTTTCAGTTTTTTCACGGCTTTTCCCTCCCTCGTTAAACGGAATGATACCGTCAGTTTTTCAGCATGACGGGCAGAATCAGATACAGAAAACTGTCGCCGTCGGTCGGCAGGATGATACCGGGGGCTCTGGACCCGTTTAACTGGATGAGAACCTCGTCGCAGTCGCAGCTTCTGAGGGCCTCCAGCAAAAAGCGGTTGTTAAAGCCGATTTCGGTACGTTTGCCGTCCACGGAACAGGCGGTCTTGTCTTTATAAGATCCGCGCGAGGTCACGGCGGAGATTTTGACGACGTCCTCATCGAAAATAAACTTTGTCGGAGACTTGTTTTTTTCGGTGATCATGGGCGTAGTGGATTCGATACAGTCGATCAGATCCCGCGTATTGATCCGGACCGTCGTGGACTTGGCTGTCGGAATAGCGGTGCGGTAATCGAGAAAAATACCTTCCAGAAGTCTTGAAATAATGCTGTATCCGTCGACGTCAAAAATGATATGGCGGCGGCCCTTGAACAGTTCTACGGTCCCTTCGTCGTCGTTCATGAATTTGATGATCTCGGCAAGCGCCTTGGCGGGGACGACAAACGTCATCGGTTCGCCGTCGTACTGCAAAAACTCGTTGCGGATGGCAAGGCGGAAGCCGTCCAGCGCCACAAGCCGCAGCTGACCGGGTTCCAACTCGAACTTGATGCCTCTGTGCACGGTTTTGGAGTCGTCCATGGATACGGCGAAAATCGTCTGCTTGATCATGTCCTTCAGAATTTTCTGATTTACGACAAGTTTCGTTCCTTCCGAGATCGTCGGCAATTCCGGATAATCGTCCGCGCTCAGACCGATCATATTGTATTCCTGCTCTTCGCTGCGGATGGTGCAGATATTCTTTTCGTCGCAGTCGATGATAACGGTGTCTCCTTTGAGATAGCGAAGACTGTCGCAGAAGATTTTGGCGTTCAGAACCACGGCGCCGGGTTCTTCGACGTCCGTTTCAAAAACGGTGGTGATGCCGAGATCCAGATCGAAGCCGCTGATCTCAATGGCGGATTCGGACTGGGTTTTGATCAGAAGACCTTCCAGATGGGGGATGACGCTTCTGCCGGGAACACAGCGCTGGATGTTGAGACAAACGTCCAGGAGTTTTTGCGTGTCACAAATGAGTTTCATAAGTTTTTTCCTCCGCAGCCGTAATTTGTAAATAAGAATATCAGAAGTAACAGTAGTTGTCTGTCAAAAGTTTCTAAAAGTCGGAAATCTGTCGCAAAAACGGGAGAACCCGGGCGATTGGCAGATTTCAGTAACATTTCTAAAAATCGGGTTTTGATAAAAGGTCGTATGCGACGTGTCAAAAATGTTTAAAACCGGATTTTTAAAGTACGAAAGATGTCTAAAAAATATAGGATAGGAAAGTGAGGAATGATTCGTGATAGAAAATCTGTTAAACGGGCTTGTGCTTCGCACCGGGGGACCCCCGGCGAGGGTCCCCACGCGGAAAAACAGTCCACCGGACTGTTTTTCCTCCCCTCCTGCGCTTTCGCCTTCGCTATGTGCTTCGCACTGCTCCGCAGGCAAGGGGCGCTGCCCCTTGACCCTGCGAGCCTTTTGAAAAAGGCTCGGGCGAAAACTTTATGTATGAGATGAAAACCCGTTTTAATTTTTGTTCTGGAATTCCCCGATGGCGCCGATGGCGATGACCTTGGCCTGCGGGTTTTTCGCCATGTTTTCCTTTGCCTGATTGATGGAATAGTTGACGTTCGAGTGCGTTTTACCGAAAAACTCACCGATTTGTTTTTGCGTCAGGTCCGTGACCTCCGAAATGACGTAGATCGTGATCTGTCTTGCGAGCGCGATGTTCGCCTGCCGTTTTTCGCTTTTGATGTCGGCGACGGTGACGCCGAAGGTCTTTGCCATGTATTCGATGATTTTTTCGACCGTCACGGACACGGGCTGGGAATCGGTCGTGATGTCTTTGACGATCTCCTCGACCTCGTCCAGCGTGACGTCCCGGTTATACGCCGCCTTCATGGCGGCGATCTTGTTGACGGTGCCCTCGATCTGCCGGATGTTGTTTTTGACCCGTCCGGCGATCGTATCGACGATCTCGTCCGGCAGGACGGCGCCGAGCTGTTCGCATTTTTTGACGATGATGGCCTTTCTTGTGTCCAGATCCGGCGGCTGGACGTCGACCATGAGGCCCTGCTCGATCCGGCTTCTCAGGCGGTCGGTAAAGACCTCCATTTCTCTGGGCGGCACGTCCGAGGTCAGGACGACCTGTTTGCCGTTGCGCTTTAAGGTATCGAACGTATTGAAGAATTCGTCCTGCCGGCTTTCGCTGCGCTGGATCCACTGGATATCGTCCACGAGCAGCGCGTCCGCGTTGCGGTATTTCTGCCGGAACGCCTCCGTGTTTTTGACTTTGACAAGCTCAAAAAACTCGTTCATCAGGCTTTCGCCCGTCGCGTACAGCACGACCATGTCCGGATTGTTTTTTTTGAGTTCGTTTTCGATGGCGAACATCAGATGCGTTTTGCCGAGGCCCGATCTGCCGTAGATGAGCAGCGGATTATGGACGAGTCCCGGGTTTTTCGCGACGCCGACCGAAACGCTGTAGGCGAAGGTGTTGGACTTGCCGACCACAAAGTTTTCAAACGTAAGACCCCGGTTGCCGGAGACGGGGGCCTCCTGCTTTTCTTTGTCTTCCCGTTTTTCCGGCGGCGCGTCGCTGACAAGAATGTCGATCTCCACCGGAAAGCCCATGACTTCCTCAAACGAGGATTTGATCACGTCCGAAAATTTCGACAGCACGATGGTCTTTTTGAATTCGGTCGAAATGACGAAGATAAACGTGTTATTTTCAAATTTTACGAGTTCAAGAGGTTCCAGCCACATGGTATACATGGTTTCTGAGACCTTTTTTTTGCATATGGAAAGGACTTCCTTCCATACGTCTGCCATTGTGTCCATATTCGATCTCCCGTATTTTCACTTGCCGATTCTGTATATAAACAAACGCTCTGTGGTATTCGTCCTATTATAGCACAGATTCTTCGGTAAATCAATATAAAATATTATATTATTTAAAGACTATATAGGATTATATATATTATAGAACAGGCAGAACGCCTTCGTCCCATTCGACCGCGCCGCTGTCGACGCGCATCTCTCCGTTTTCCGTCTGAAGGATCAGCCTGCCGGCGTCGTCCACGCCCGCGGCGATACCGGTCGTTTTTCCGGCGGGGGAATCGCGCGTGACACGTTTTCCGTACAAAAAGTCGACGTTGCGAAACGCTTGTGCCGCGGTAAATGCGGCCTGTTCCAGAACCCGGTCTTCATAGACGAACCGGTCCGTTTCGGCAACGATCTCTTTGATAAGCGCCTCCCGGTCCCGGACGTGGAAACCGACGGCGGAAAGATCGGTTATCCGCCCGTTCAGCGCGGTCGGAAAAAGGGACGTTTCGATTTTGACGTTCAGCCCGACCCCGACGACGGCGTAAAGCCCCGATTTTCCCTCTAAGAGTTCCGTTAAGACGCCGCCGATCTTTTTTTCGTTGGCATAAATATCATTTGGCCATTTGACGAAAATGGGCTGTTCGGCGCGTTTTTGAAGGACTTTTTGAACGCTCAGTCCGACGTACAGCGGCAAAAACGCCGGACGTTTCGTGTTTTCGGGCAGCAAATAAGCGGCGGAAAAATAAATGCCGCCTTTTGGAGACAAAAACCGCCTGCCCTGTCTGCCCCGTCCGCCGGTCTGTTCCCCGGCGCTCAGAATATCAAATACGGGATCGGCGCTTTGGCGCAGTTTTTCTTTGAGCGCGGTATTTGTGGATGTGATCGACCGGACGTAATAATAGGATCGTTCCATAAGTTTTCCTCCCGAAAAGCGTAAAAACAGAAAAAAGGGCATGAAATGCCCTTTTTTGCGCGGTGAAATTTTATTCCTCGATCTCGCTGAACAGTTCTTTTAAGGCCAAAACGTCTTTCAGGGACAGCGTGATGCCTTTGCCCATTTTTTCGTGATCGGGACCCCAGTCACGGATGTCATATTTCGGCTCTTTGCCGTTCCAGCTGATGAGATTCAGTTCTTTGGTCCAGCCGCCGGAACCGTTGGAAATGACGCCGATGTGCTTTTTGATCTCATAAGAAAACTCAGGCATGATTCGTTAATCTCCTTCGTAATTATTCGCTGTGCGTTCACTTTTATATAATATAATATAAATAATTAGAAAATCAAGAGGAAAATCAAAAATTTATAAATAAAAATAAAAAAAAATTGAAAATGAACGGGCGCGGATTCAGGTACAATAAAAAAGGCGCCGTCCGGCGCCTGAAAGAGATTTTTTAAGAGAAGAATTTTGCTTTGACCTTGCTCCACATCCACTGGACGATCTCAAAACCTTCCTTAAAGTAGTTGGCGTTGGGTTTGGGATTGCGCACCAGCACGTAAAAATGGTTGTCCACTTTTTTCGGCTCATAATAGATCATGTCGGCGTCCGTCGGGTCCTGTTTGTCCGGGGCGTGCCCGTTAATGGTATAGGCCAGCGAATCCACGGGATCGGATGAGACGATGTGGTACATATTGTCGTACACCCGCACGGTGTTGTGCGAATAACTGAATTTGAGGATCCGTTCCAGCGACAGACCCTGTTCGGTGGTGACGTTCAGGCTGACCTGCTCGGCGCCGACGACCTTAAAAAGCTGCTTGTCCCTGATGACCAGCGTGTCGCCTGCGGCGACGCTGCCGTCCTGCACTTTGGACGTAATGACGCCCGCAAGGACGTAATAGTCGTCCAGAACGCTGTCCACGGTCGTAAAGGTGTTGACCCGGAGCGCGTAGTTTTTGTCGATCATATGGATCGCGAAAAAGGCCCCCGCCGGCAGCAGCGCGACGATGACGGCGATCACGATCACGAATATCAGGATGTTTCTGACAGTCTTCATAACGGCTTCCCTTTTTATTGAATAAATGATCCCTGCGTTATCATTATAGCATGACGGAGGCGGTATCACAATAGGTTTTTATGATTTTAGCGGATTACTGCATCAGCCGCTCTTTGAGTTTGTCGTTTTCGCGCTTTAAGCGGTCGCGCTCGGTCATGGCGTTTTCGGCGTCCTCGAGATAATCCGCAATCTCGCTTCTGTACTTCTGCGCCTCGGCGCCGAAGCGCTTGGCCTGATCCGCGTAGTCCAGCGCCGCCAAAATCAGCCCCTGGGTCAGGCTGACGCGCCCGGAATCCATGATGGCGTCCAGTTTTTGGTTCAGGTCGTTTGAAAGCGCCAGCACGCGTTCGGGTTCTTCGTCGGTCAAAATCGAATAACTCTGCCCGCGGACCGTAATATTGACTTTTTGCTTGTCCATGTCGTTTCCCTTCTTATCCCTTGCGGAACTGCTGCTTTAAGCGCAGCTCCTTGGACAGGATCTTTTTGCGCAGCCGCAAAGACGTCGGCGTGACTTCCAGCAGTTCGTCGTCGCTTAAGAATTCCATGCACTGCTCGAGGCTGAGCACCGAGTGCGGCACGAGCCGGAGCGCTTCGTCGGAGCCGGCGGCGCGGGTGTTGGTCATCTGCTTTTTTTTGCAGACGTGGCACACGATGTCTTCATTTTTGGCGCATTCGCCGACGATCATGCCCTCGTACACCTGCACGCCGGGGCCGATGAACAGCCGTCCGCGCTCCTGGGTGTTGAACAGGCCGTAGCCGGTGGATTCGCCCGTCTCGTGCGCGATGATGGAGCCGTGCTCGCGGGTCTGGATGTCGCCCTTGTACGGCTCATAGCCCGCAAAGAGGTTGTTCATGATGCCGTAGCCGTTTGTGTCGGTCAAAAACTCGGAGCGGTAGCCGATGAGGCCGCGGGCAGGGATCTTGAACTCCAGATGTGCGGTGCCGCCGTCGCGGGTGCCCATGTTTTCGAGCTCGCCGCGTCTGGCGCCGATTTTTTCCATGACGGCGCCGACGTAGTCGGTCGGGACCTCGACGATGAGCAGCTCCATCGGCTCGTGGAGTTTGCCGTCGATGGTCTTGTAAATGACCTTGGGTCTCGAGACCGCGAATTCATAGCCCTGCCGGCGCATGGTCTCGATGAGGATGGACAGGTGCAGTTCGCCTCTGCCGGAGACCTTGAACGCGTCGGTGGTGTCGGTCTCTTCTACCTTCATGGAGACGTTGGTCTCCACCTCTTTGAAGAGTCTGGCGCGGAGGTTGCGGGAGGTGACGAATTTGCCCTCCTTGCCCGCAAAGGGAGAGTCGTTGACGTGGAAGGTCATGGACAGGGTCGGCTCGTCGATCTTGACAAAGGGCAGAGGATCCGGATGGTCGACGTCGCAGATCGTCTCGCCGATGTTGAGCCCTTCGATGCCGGACACGGCCACGATGTCGCCGACGCCCGCTTCCTCGGTCTCGGTCCTGCCGAGGCCCGTAAACTGATAAAGCCGCGAGACCTTGACGCGCTTCTGCTCGCCGTCGGTCTTGCACAGAACGACCTGTTCGCCCATTTTGACGCGGCCGCGCTCGATTTTGCCGATGCCGATGCGCCCGACGTAATCGTCGTAGTCGAGGGAGGAGAACAACAGCTGCAGCGGGCCGTTTTCGTCGCCCTCGGGCGCCGGGATGTCGTCCAGGATCGCCTGCAAAAGCGGGCGCATATCGCCGCTTCTGGCGTCCTTGTCAAAGGAGGCGTAGCCCTCTCTCGCGGACGCGAAAATGACCGGGAACTCGATCTGGTCCTCGTCCGCGCCGAGCTCGATAAAGAGATCCAGCACCTCGTCGATGACTTCGTCGGGTCTTGCGCCCGGACGGTCGATCTTGTTGATGACGACAAGCGGCGTCTTTTTGAGCGCCAGGGCTTTGCTCAGCACGAAGCGGGTCTGGGGCATGCAGCCCTCAAACGCGTCGACAAGGAGCAGAACGCCGTCCACCATGGTCATGATGCGCTCGACTTCCCCGCCGAAATCGGCGTGGCCGGGCGTGTCGACGATGTTGATCTTGACGCCGTTATACACGACGGACGTGTTTTTGGAAAGGATGGTAATGCCGCGCTCGCGCTCAAGATCGTTCGAGTCCATGACGCGGTCCTCCACGACCTCGTTGTCGCGGAAGGTGCCGCTCTGCTTTAACAGCTTGTCCACAAGCGTGGTCTTGCCGTGGTCGACGTGCGCGATGATGGCAATGTTTCGGATATCAGCCCGTTTACTCAAGATTTCACCTTCAAATAATTTTCTAAACATACATCATAGCAGAATTCTTCCGTAAAATCAATATTTTTCGGCTCTAAATCCCATTAAAAAAAGCGTCCGCGCATATTTTTTCGGGCGGCGGGCACACTTTTGACGGGAAAGTCTCCCAATAATCTGAAAAGGAGAACGAACAATGCAGTTTACGCAGAAAGAATGCTCCCTTTTGAAAGAACTCAAGGAGCAGGAAAAGCTTTGCATCGAAAAGTATGAAAAGGCGTCCGAAAACGCCGTCGACGGGCAGTTAAAGGGGCTGTTTCAAAACCTCGGCGACATGGAGCGCACGCACCTTGACACGCTGAATCAGATCGAACGCGGCACGGTGCCGAATGTGAGTCAGGGTCAGACGCAGGTGCCGACGTTTACGGGCGTTTATACCGCCGAAACGCCCGACAAGAAAAACGACTGCTTTTTGTGCACCGACCTTCTGACCGGCGAAAAGCACGTGTCTTCTCTCTACGACACCTCGATTTTCGAGTTCCGCGACGACAACGTGCGAAACGCGCTGAACCACATCCAGAAGGAGGAGCAGACCCACGGCAAGATGCTCTATAACTATATGTCCGTAAACGGCATGTACGCGACGAACTGAGCCGCGGCGCAACCCGAAGGGACGAAACGAAACCCCGCTGTGACATGGCGTCACGGCGGGGCGTTTTATTTCGTGATTTCCCGGGCCGCCGGGGGCGTCGGCCCCTGCGAAGGTGCTTGCTGCCGGGGTTTCGGGCCGCCGGGGGCGTCGGCCCCTGCGAAGGTGCTTGCCGCCGGGGTTTCGGGCCGCCGGGGGCGTCGGCCCCTGCGAAGGTGGTTGCTGCCGGGGTTGCGGGCCGCCGGGGGCGTCGGCCCCTGC
>CAMVBD010000004.1 GCA_947165615.1 uncultured Clostridia bacterium
GTATTTCCGGTTTCTGAAATTATATAACCCACTATGACACTTTCAAATTATGAAAGTTGACAAGTGGATCGGTTTTTCTTCCTTATGTCAGGTTTCCTGCCGGGCTGTTTTTTTTGTCTCTTTCGGTTCGTATTCCTTGCATTTTTCGCGGATAGCGTGTATAGTAAAAGCAAGAAGTCTGCCTTGGGAGGTCTCTATATGCTGTCAGAACTTTTAACGGAACGAAACGTGCCGGCCCTTGTGCCGAAGGAAGACGTGCTGACCGTCTTGCAGAGGGAGGAATACGGCTTTTTGCCGGAAAAGCCCGAAAACCTGACGTTTGCCGTGGAGGAGGATACGATCCCCCGCTTTTGCGCGGGCTTTGCAAACCTTGACCGCGTGACGGTCTCGTTTACCCTGCGGGGAAAGCCGTTCCGGTTCCCGTTTTCCGCCGTACTGCCGACGGACGGCAAACGGCATCCGTTTTTTATCCACATCAATTTCCGTCCCGACGTGCCCGACCGCTACATGCCGACCGAGGAGCTCATTGACAACGGCTTTGCCGTGCTCTCCTTCTGCTATAAGGACGTGACAAGCGACGACGGCGACTTTACAAACGGCCTTGCGGGGCTTTTGTTCCCGGACGGGAAGCGGCAGCCGGACGACCCCGGCAAGATCGCCCTTTGGGCGTGGGCGGCGCACCGCGTCATGGACTGGGCCGAAACGCGGCCCGACGCCTTGGACCTGACAAAAAGCGTAGTCTGCGGCCATTCGCGGCTCGGCAAAACGGCGCTTCTGACCGCCGCGACCGACGACCGCTTCTCCTTTGCCTATTCCAACGACTCCGGCTGCTCCGGCGCGTCGCTGGCGCGCGGCACCCGGGGCGAAAGGGTGCGGGACATTTGCGGCAATTTCCCCTTCTGGTTCTGCGAAAACTATCTGAAATACGTCGACAACGAATTCGCCTTACCCTTTGACCAGCATGATCTGATCGCCGCCGTCGCCCCGCGCCGTGTACTGATCGGCAGCGCCGCCGAAGACACTTGGGCGGACCCCCTGTCGGAGCAGCTTGCCTGCGTCGCGGCGTCTCCCGCGTTCGAACACGGGCTTGTCTGTCCCGACCGTCCGGCAGAGGCCGGCGAAGCGTTTTTGGAGGGCGACCTCGGCTATCATGTGCGCCCCGGACGACATTATTTCAGCCGCCGGGACTGGCGCCGGCTCATGCAATTCGTCTCCCTGCACAGCGGAAACGCGGAATAAAAAACCAAAGATCGGTCTCCGAGGGGAGGCCGATCTTTTTATAGTGGATAATCGCTTATTCGATGGTCAGAATGTCCGAAAAGCCGGTAATTTCAAAAACCTCGCCCACGATCTCGTTGACGCCGGTCACCTTCATACTGCCCTGCCGGTTCATGGTCTTTTGCGCGGTCAGCAGAACTCTTAAGCCTGCCGACGAGATGTAGTCCAGCTTTGAAAAATCAAAAACGAGCGCGGTAACGCCGTCCAGTTCCGATTTTATGACCGCTTCGAGCTCCGGGGCGGTCGTTGTTTCCAGTCTGCCTTCGACCGCAAGGGTCAGGCCGCTTCCTTTTCTGTTTTTTTGAATGGTCATACTTCGTTCTCCTCTCACAAAAAACGGTACTTTTAAAACCTTTTTTCAATAATCATTTCGACGCTTGAGCCTTTGATGCAGACTTTGACTTCGTCGGCAATTTTTGCGACGATGGAACGTTCGAGTTCATCCCATTCTTCCCCTTTTGCGTTCTGTCTGTACTTCGTAAGCGTCCAGTCGGCAAAGCCGATGTTTCCGTTCGGGTCAATAAGCCCCGCGCCGACGGAGTCGGCATAGCCTCTTTCCATGGCGCTGACAGCCGCCTCAAACGCGGAACGGACCTTTCCCATAAAGCCGCTGGCGCTGTTTTTGCCGCTGGTGGTGACCGCAAGCAGCCTCTGCCTTTTATCGGGATTCATCTCAGTGTCGGTCCGCAGGTGTAATTCGAAACGATCTCCGACCGTTTCGATCCAGAATTCCGCCGCCAACTCCCCGGTCAGAGCCTTGATCATGCCCGTCATTTCCTCGGCAAGCAAACGAAGATGGATAGCGTCCTTTCCGGAAAGCGCTTTATAGACCGCAACGGCTTCCGCTTGCTTCAGGGCCTCGACGATGCCGGTTCCGTCGCTTGCAGTATGGATGACGTCAGATTTCATAAACAGTCTCCTTTTTCTTTTGTATCTTTTTTATATTAAACCTTTGCGTGCAAAAAGTCAATGAAAACGGGGAAGATCGCCCCGATTGTTTTCTTTTTTCGCCGTCTTTCCGACGCCCTCTCGGATCTGCGCCGCGGTTTTGCGGGCGACCGTTTTGTTTTTATGCACAAAAAAACCGGCCTCCGCAAGGGAGGCCGATCAAAGTTGTTTTCCACATCACGTTCTTTTCGCGCGTACGCGCGAGCCGTGCCCAAACAAAGCAACCGGGGCTTTGCGTTTATTCAAACCGGACGTTGTCCATAAACACTTCTTCGATGTTACCGGGGTTCTCGCCCAGGAAGAATATGATCGAATACGTTTTGTTCTCATATTCCACCATATAATAATGCGCATCGTCGCCCAGATCGTTTTTGTACGCGTAATACGTATACGCGACCCCGTTGACTTCCTTCACGCTCTCCTCGTAATCGCTCATCTGCGCCTTGACTTCCTCAAAGGAATGCTCCTCTTCGCAGTACACGCGCACCTCAAAGGAAAACGCCCCGTCAAAATTATAACTCATCGTTTTCAGGTTTCCGACCCTGTCGGTGTTGAAATCGACGTAGTTTTCCTTAAAATGCAGGCCGTTCAGTTCCGCGTCGTTTTTCAGAAGGAACGTTTTGTCGCCGATCGTAACGACCGCGTCGGCCGTTTCGCCGGGGTTTGCCTCGGTCCCGGCGTCGGTTTGTTCCTCACTCTGTTTTTCCGTCCCGTTTTGATCCGTGGCGTCGTCCGCGTTTTTCCCGCAGCCGACCAAGAAGCAGAGCGCAAGGGCCCATGCTGCAATCACCGCAACAAAGATCCATCCTTTTTTCATATTTTTATTCTCCTCCTTGTTTGACAAAAAATCGCGTCCGGGCTCAGTCCGGATTTACCGCGAGAAACAGCGTCGCCTCCAGCATGGCAAGCGCCGCCTTGAAATTTTCCTCGGTCTCGCCGCCGCGCGCGGCGTAGATCTCGTACAGGCCGTTGTTGAAAATGGCAAAGTAGTTCACCTTGCCGTCCTCGCGGAACACCAGCCACTCGGTCCCGTTGAAGGTCTCGGCGGCGGGTTCGGCGGTCACCCCGGTTTTGTCCGCGCTCATTTTGCGGGCGTAGGCGTTCAGATCTCCGTCGGCGTTGCTTTCGGCGGTGGCGGAAAGCGTGATATCCATGCCGGTGGGTGTGCCGGTCAGATTTTCGCCGGTGTAAAAGTCATACACGCCGAGCATGCCGTTCCACTCGTTGGCGGTCATGTCTTCGGGCAGATAAAAGGAAATGTCGTAGGCTTCTACCGCCTGTCCGTTGGCTGTGGGGCGGGACACGGTCTCGGGTTCGGGCTCGGTCGGCGCAGTCGCTTCGGTCGCACCGCTTACGGGCGTTTCGGTTTTGTCCTCCTCCGAGATCGCAGGTTCGCTCCCCGAGGGCGCCGCGGGGTCCTTGGCGCAGGCGGACAGGGCCGCGAGCATCAGCAAAACGAGAATCAGCGCAAGAGTTTTTTTCATAATACCAGATCTCCTTTTTCAATGTAAGAAAATCTTACCATATATTTTTCAGATCGGCTATAGCCTCTTTCGACAAATCGGCAGAAAAGGCATGGCAGAAACCTGCTATCCGGCTTTTTTCGCAAAAAACGCCCCTTGCCAAACGCAAGAGGCGACAAAACGCAGGGCTTCAGGATTCGCAGGAGGCCGTCAGTTTACACAGTCCCGCGCGGGATTGGACGTCCGTCTTTCTGTAAATCGACGTGATGTGATGGCGCACCGTACTGACGGAGATGTTAAGCCGGTCCGCGATCACGTCCTGCTTGTCCTCGGTCAGAACAAGTTCGCGCAGCACGTTCATTTCGGCGGGCGTGATCCCGAAGCGCGCCTGGAGGATGGGGAAGGGGTCGGCTTTGATCCGCGCCGGCGCGTTTTCCGTCTGCAAGGCGGGCTTTTCGAGCGAGAAATCCTTGTTGAGCGCCATCATCAAAACCGCAAGGACAAGAAGGGCGATATCGACGGCAAGGACCGCCGCCGTCGGCAAAACGGAAACCCGGAACACAAACGAAAACAAAACGACCGCGCTGTCAAGAAGCCTGCCCATGCACGCCCACAGGGCGGGACGCTTTGTCGACGGCGCGAGACGCAGGAAGGTCAGATGATAATAGACGATCACACAGGCAAGCGCGACGTAATACAGACACATGTTCAGCGTATACGTCTCTCTGCCGACAAGGACCGTATTCAGAAACGCCACGACCGCCACGCAAAACGTACCGATCGGCAGCAGTTTTCCGTTTTTGACGTCGCCGAGCCGGCCAAACAGCAGAACGACCGGGATCATCATAAGACGCGGCCACGTGTATACGTTATACGCCCCGTAGTCTGACAGGATCTGGAGATGATGGATGTACCCGGTGTAGTAAACCGTAAACGTCAGAAAAGACGCGGTAACCGCAACGGCCGACACCAGCGTCCGTCCCGAAACCGGCAGGGCTTCCCGCTCGGGAGCGAGGTCTTCCGGCTGTGTTTTTCCGGTCAGAGAGACAAAAAGGCACGCGAACGACAGCAAAAGCAGCGCCGTCAGGGCGGGAACGACGTTCCATTGCAGCTGCGTAAAAAACTGCAGCGCGACGGCGGCGGCGTAACCGATCCCGATGAGAAGGCCCGCGTGTTTTGCCGTCCCGAAAAGGAGCGACGCTTTCAGATACACCGCCCCGCCGATCCATCCGAGCAGAAAAACGGTGACGCCGGTCACGATCAGATCATACACAGACGCCGGAGACAAAAACAAAAGCGTGAGCCCGCCCGCTGCGCACAGAATAAGCGCTGCCGAAACGACGGCGTTTCGCGCTTTGGGGGATCTCACCCGTGAAAAAAGCGCCGCGTGCAGCAGAAAGCCGGCGATCACGACGACCTGAAGGCCGCAATAGACGTACTCCTGCCACGCATCGGGCAGAAAGCCCCGCCCCGCCGAATTGCCGAGGCGAAGCAGGACAAACTGCACGTACATAAACGGGAAAAACAGCAAAAAGATATGGAGTTGTTTATGCGTTTGTACTTGCAAAACCAGATTTTTCATAGATGCTTTTCCTCATACCCAAATTCAGGACCGCCGAAAGAACCAAACCGCAGGTTTCCGGCTTTTTTATTGTAACCGAAATCGCCCGTTTTTTCAAGAGATATGTTCGTATCATGCAAAAAGACCGCCGGAGCGGCGCCTTCCGTAAGGAAGTGCGCCGCAGCTAAATTCGCCTTACGGCGAGCTAAATTGACCTGCGGCCAGCTAAATTCCCTTCGGGAGCTAAATTCGCTTCGCGAGCTTGCAGGCGAATTTAATTTAGCTGAAAACCGCAGGTTTTCAATTTAGCTGTGAGCGACAGCGAACAATTTAGCTGCGAGCGATAGCGAACAATTTAGCTTAATACTGTACCGGAAAAAGAATAACGAACAAGTATATACAGCCTCTGAAAGCATATAACCCACTATGACACTTTCCAAATTTTGAAAGCTGTCAAGTGGGTCGTTTTTTTCTTCCTTATGTCAGGTCTCCCGAAGCGGTCTTTTGCGGCGTCGGGGCCGGGGTTATTCCCGGATACAGACCTGCTCCTCCTCGGTGCCGGGATGGGTCCGTACCGCCGTAAAGAACAGGGTTTTATACACCACCTCATCGGGCGCCTCAGACTCCCAGCCGACTTCATACCGGAAGCGCGGCACCTGGTGAAAATGCTTGACCGCGATATAATCGGAGACGGAAAACGCGCCGAAGAGCAAGACCGCGCACGCCGCGACCGCGAGGACGCGGTGAAGCCGCTTTGTAAGCCACGTCCGCGTCAGAAGATACACGCCTGCCAAAAGAATGACGCTGCCGAAGATGGCGTAAATGCCGCCCCAACTGCTTTCGCTCGGAAACATGGTGAGCGCCGATACGATGATAAACCCGCCGAACACAGCCGCCAGAACCCCGGCGACCTTCAGCTTTCCGGTCTTGACTTCTTTTTTGCCGTATTCCGCCATTGCCTCGGCGGTCTCTTTGATTTCCTTATCCATATTCTCACTTTTCCTTTCTCCCGCAATGATCTCGGGGATGCTGACGTCATAAAACTCGGCGATCCCGACAAGCATGCCGATATCCGGCATATTGCTGCCCGTTTCCCAGCGGGATACCGTTCTGCCGGACACGCCGAGCTCTTCCGCAAGCGCCTCCTGCGTCAGGGCTTTTTCTTTGCGGAGCGTTTTCAGAAACGCCCCGATCTTCACCTGATCCATCAGAGGACCTCCTTTCATGTCTATCCTACCCCGCGGCGGTCTCTTTTTCCACGACATAAAGTGAGAAATGCCGTGTTTTTCAGCCGGACACAAGTGTCCGCCGCGGTTTTTTATCCTATATTCAAGGATTCGAGGCGGCGTATCCGCTGCTTGCCCTTGCCGGGCGCACCGGCAAAAAGGACTGCCTGACCGCGGCAAAAAAGGTCTTTCGCTGGGGAGACAACATGCGCTGCCCGGACGGCAGTTTTCGCAACGACGCCGGTGCCATTTGGCGCGGCACGACCGTGTTCGGCGCCATCGCCCTGCACAACGCGCTGTTTTATCACGGACGCCTGCTGTCCGACGCCGAAAAAGCCGAATGGGAAGATCGGGATGCCTCTGCGGACACACCTTCCCGTCTATTTGACTATACCACATCAAGCCGGGCGTTGTCAATTTCCGGTTTGTACCGCACCGGAAAACACCGTTCGCCCCGTCCGTTTCTCCGCGCCGCGCGTACGCAGCACAAACGGAAACACAGGCCAAATTACGAATATCGGAAAAGGAAAAATCGGCCACAAGGGTGACCGATTTTTTTGAATTTGAAATAGGAAATTACCTTACAAAAATCTTACTTATTTAAATAATTATATGCATAAAGCGCATCTAAAATAACCGCTTTGTCTCCGGACGAAAGCGTCAAATCATAAGAATAATTGTCTCCCTCAAATCTTACGATCGTGTTTGCGGACGTCGCCATATCATAAAGAACTTCCAGATCTGCAACAGATACGTCGGTTTGATCCAAAGTTTCCCATACAACGCCGCCATCATTATCATGGTTGATATCAAAGTATCTGAACGCCTTTGTGTACTTTTTGGAATCGGTTGCGATAACGGCTTTCTTATAGAAGATCCAGTCATCACCGGTATAATTCCAACGGATTACGACCCATGCTTTACCGTTTTGAAGGCCGATATAAGGAAGGACGTAACATCTTTCATCAATATATTCCGGCATCGCATTCGGCATGTACCACGTAATTTTCTCAACCTGATCGTAGTCCGTATAAAAACTGGTCAGAGAAGACTCTCCATGTTCATTCAACAAGGCGTCAAATGACGTTTCCGCTGCGGTCAGAACATCCAACTTTGTAACGTAGTTTTTCACGTCCGGATCCGCGTTATCATATTCTTTGCGCGCTTTTTGGATCGCATCTCCGCTGACAATTGTTATATCACCGATCGCAGAAATCTTTTCATCTATTTTTTCGGCTTTTTCCTTCTTTTCGGTATCGTCTGTGGAAACAGGCACGTCGGAGGTATCATCAATTGTTGCAGGAACATCCGATCCTTTTTCGGCAGCCTCAGAATTGTTTGGATTCTTTGTCTCTGTTTCAGTCCCTGCTCCACATCCGAACATCAGAAAGATAAAACAAAATACAAGTACAATTGCAGATAGTTTCTTCATATGATTACTCCTTATTTTACAATTTTCTTCTCGGTCTTTTTGTGTCCATCGACTTTCCGGTCAACCGCTTTTTCTGTCTGTGCCTTTGTTTGAAGTCTTCCAGGCATGGTTTTTGACCGCGTCTTTGCTAATTCTTACTTTTATCTGCAAAGGGGTAACCAGACAGAACTTGCAAAAACTCACCTCCTACGTATATGTTGACCGATTTTGGTTAATATGATTATATACCGTATTCGGTTAATATGTCAATAGGAGGATTTGTTTTTTATGATTTCCTATGACAAATTATGGCAGACTATGAAAGAGAAAGGAGTTTCACAGTATACCCTGATAAAAAAATACAATATCAGTCCGGGACAGATCACCCGACTGAAACGGAACGAAAGCGTGAGCACACATACGATCGACATGTTTTGTAAAATACTAAAATGCAGCGTGGAAGACGTCATGCAGTATGTTGATGACGAAAAATAACCGCCGACAGTTAATTAACCGTCAGCGGATTTTCAATATTATTCTATTTGAACGGTTCTGTATTTGAGCGATTATAAATAATCCCGCACCGCTTGCGGTGCGGCAACCGATTTTCTATACTCCCGTAAAACATCTTCACTTGGTAACCGGATCTTTGACTTAACACTGACGATTCCTCCCGGCTTTTTCTCCTCTCTATTATATCATATTTCTCTCTGTTTTCATTCTTATTTGTCAACAGCCCCAGGTGGCGATCTCTGCCGTAAGGCAGAAGCACCGACCGAGGCGGGAGCCGATACCGCCGCCACCTACGAAGCGGGACCGCAAACCGTCAGAGTCGCCGTTAAAACGGCGAGGCGGCTCACGGAGCCGCGCTACCGAAGTTGATTTAAACAAGAAATGCGCCCCGGGCGGATGGATTTTCCGTTCGGGGCGTTAATAATATGATCAACGGCGAAGCCGTTCCGAAATATTCCGCGCAGCGGAATGCATCATGTTCCGGCGCAGCCGGGACGCATCATTTTCGCGCAAGCGAAAGCATCACGTTTGCGCGGCAAAACGCAGCATTGCGCGCAGCGCGAAGTGGTTACGCCTTCTTTCCCCATTCCGCGTCGGTAAAGCCGACGGCGCGGCGGAGGATCAGACGGGCGTCTGCGGCGGTGAGCGTTTCGCTCAGGTCCACGTCCGCGGCGAGGAACTCGCGCGTGCCGGCGGGGTACGTTTCAAGCCCTACGGCCGCGCGCAGCGCCAGACGCGCGTCCGCGGCGGTCACGCTCTTATTGCCGTCCACGTCGCCAAGCATAAATCCGGGCTGACCGCCGGTTCCCTGATAGACGAGCTCCTTGCCGGGGATCGTCCAGGTATACATGCCGTCATATGTGACGTCGATCTTCACGGGTTCCAGCGTTTCCGGGTCAATGTCGATCAAATCCCGGCGGACGACGAACAGATACTTGTCTTCCACACCGGGCAGCGGCTCGATTTCCGCAAGCACGTCGCCGTAGACCCCCTCGCTTTTCTTCGTAAACGTCGACCCGTATTCCTTTCCGTCGGGGCCGATCACAACGGTACAGGTCCCGGAGCCGTAGGGCGTTTTCATCTCGATCCAGACGGGATTGCCGGTCTCATCCAGGACCTGTTCAAACCCGGCGGCCTTTGCCGCGGCCAAATCGTCGAACACCCGCTCGGAATGCCCCCTCTCATCGCCGAAATCGTGGTCCTCCAGATAATAGTCGTATTTTTCGGAATAATAATAGTGCGTGACGTCGACCTTCGGGATCCCATCTTCTTCGATGCCGTTGGGATAGTAGGTCACCTCGTTCACGGTATAGATACCGTCCGGGTCGTCCCTGCTGACGCCGAGCACCCCGGAAGTTTCCATATGATACTCCGCGTCGATCGAATAACCTTCAAGCCTTTTGTTCCTTTTTTCCACATACGTCTCTTTTTTCGGTTCGGCCCTGGCGCCGTCCGGCAGGTCGAAAACGTTTTCGGTCTGCGTCGTACCGTAGACGCTGACGGCGTCCTTTTTCGCGTAAAACTTCACGGTGGTCTCCCTGTCGATCCGGAAGGTGAGATCGACGCCCTCCGGGTGGAAGTCGATCGCGGAATCGAAAAGTTTCTTTTCATTCACGGTCAGCGAGCCCGTTCCGGCGATACGCAGGCCCGCGCCCCAGCCGTCGCCCCAGACGGTGACGCCCCCCAGGCGGCAGTCGCCGCTGACGCGGATCGTAAGGTCGTCGCCCATCATATTGGCGGATAACATATATTTGCCGCCGTCAAAGCCGGTCAGCGTCAAAGTGTTCGTCGCCAGATCGTACGCGACGCCGTCGGGCAGCTTGTCCTGCAGGACCTTCCATTCGGAGGCGGCTTCGTCCCACTGGTTGCGAAACAGAACGTAACCGATCCCGTTAAATTCCTCGTCCCGCTTTGCCGTACCGTCCTCATTCAGCTCATTCAGCATCAGGAACGTGAACTGCAGCGCGAACGGGTTGGAACTGACCGCCGGGGTAAGCGGGCCGTTGTGACGCTCCGCCGGAGCGGGTTCCTCATCGCCCGCCGCCGCGGCCTGCAGCGAAAACGCCGCCGTGAAGATCAGCAGCAGGGCCAGAAAGAATGACAGCTTTTTTTTCATTGTGATCAATCTCCTTTGCGCTATGATATCGCGTATTTGATTGTACCATATTCTGCCCGCGGGTTGCACGGTTCTTCCCGGAAAGACATTGGCAAAACGGGGATTGCATTTTGCCGGCGAGAAGTTTATAATGAAACAAACGGAAGGGGGCGCGGGAATATGACTTTCAGCGAAACGCTCAATCAATATCTGCGGGAGCTGAACGCCACCCGGGCCGCGCTGGCGCAGGCCTCGGGCGTGAGCGCCAGCGCGTTGAGCCGCTACTGCGCGGGGGAACGGGAGCCGGAGTACAACGGCGTTCAGATGGAAAAGCTGGCCGCCGGGATCGCCGCGCTGGCGGAGGAAAGGGGCGTATCCCACCCGAAAGAGGCGGTGCTTGCGGCGCTGAACGCCACCGTCCGTCCGGGGCTGCAGATCGGATACGACGCGTTCCTTCTCAACCTGAAAAACCTGCTGAAAACGCTGGACGTGCGCGGCGTATCGCTGGCGCGGGCGCTTTCCTACGATCCGTCGCATATTTCAAAGGTGCTTTCGGGACAGCGCAGACCCGGGAATATCGGTGAATTCACCGCGAATATCGCCGGGTATCTCTCCCGCAATTACGCCGCGGAGCCGGATATCGCGGCCATGGCGGCGCTGCTGGGGTGCAAAAAAAGCGAGCTGGACAGCGCCGGCGCGCGGTATACGGCGATCGTCCAATGGCTCGGTTCCAACCGGGCGCGGACGGAGGACCCGATCAACCGGTTTCTGCAGAATATGGATTCCTTCGACCTCAACACGTTTATCCGCGCCATTCATTTTGACAAAATGCGCCTGCCGACGCTGCCCTTCCAGCTGCCCACCGTAAAAACCTATACCGGCACCGCGGAGATGATGGAAAGCGAGCTGGATTTTATCCGGGCCACGGTGCTGTCCCGCTCCATGGAGGACTGTATCCTGTACAGCGATATGCCCATCGAGGAGATGGCGGACAACCCGGAGTTCACGAAAAAATGGATGGCCGGCATGGCCATGATGCTGAAAAAGGGGCTGCGGCTGAAGATCATTCACGACGTCTACCGGCCCTTCCCGGAGATGATGCTGGGGCTGGAGGGCAATATCCCCATGTATATGACGGGGCAGATCGAGCCCTATTATCTGCCCGCCGCGCAGGGCCGCGTGTTTTCCCATCTGCTGAAGGTCTCCGGCGCGGCGGCGCTGGAAGGCAGCGCCATCGCGGGGCGGCAGAACGAGGGGCGTTACCTGCTGACCAAGAGCAGAGAGGATCTGCGGTTTTACCGCCGCAAGGCGGAACGGCTGCTGGCCGCCGCACAGCCGCTAATGGAGATTTACCGCAGCGACCGGGCGGAGGCGTTCGCGGGCTTTATGCGCGGCCTGCCGGCGAAGGAGGAGCGGCGCATCGTCACCGGGAGCCTGCCGGTGTTCACGCTGCCGCCGGAGCTGCTGGACGGGCTGCTGACGGAAAACGGCGTATCGGAGCAGGACGCGCGGCGGATCCGCCATTACCGTGACGAAGCGGCGGCAAACGCCGAGGCGCTGTCGGGCTGTCCCCGGATCGTTCTGTCCGTGCCGGTGCTCACCCGGTCGCAGTTTGCCGTATCGCCGCTGAACCTTTCCCTCTCCGAGATCTTTTTTGAAACAGATATCCCCTATACCTACGGGATCTACCTCGCCCATCTGGAGGCCACCCGGGCCTACGCCGCCGACCGCCCGAACGTGATCCTGGAGCCGAACCCCGCGCCCGTGTTCCGGAACGTCAGTTACACCGTCGTCGGCGAGCGGCTGGTGATCGTGTCCAAAAACAAAAGCCCGGCGATCCACTTCGCGATCCACCACCCGAAGATGGTACAGGCGTTCCTCGGCTTTCAGCCGCCCATCCGGGAAACGGACGAACCTGAGTTGAGCGCGCCTGCGGCGCTGAGTTAAGCGGCTGCGCCTGAGTTGAGCGCGCCTGCGGCGCAATTCCGGCGGATTCCTTCTTTCGTCTCTCCGCATTCCGTCGAGCAAAAAACGGGGCTTTATGAAAAATAGCGGGATGGAACAATAGGGATTTGGCAGGGTAACATCACGTAGCACGGCGCATTGCGCCTTCTGTCGTGTCCCCATATTTCATACGTAAATATTATAAGATCCAAGGTATTATCACAATTGAAACGTGAATGCCAGCCCAACCGCCAGACGTCGCGGGTCTCCAGTGGGGGCTGTTGACAAAACGGTATTTTTAGCGTGATCAATAAGAAAATGGTTCCAAAAACAGAGGAAAATGGAAGAAGTAATCATAGTATAAAGAGGCCTTTACCAGTCTCTTCAGGTTTAAGGCACACGCAGATAGGAGGCATTGCTCTCGCAGCTTGTTTATGCCCCTCTTAAAAGTTTTTTGTAGATTGTGACACGCCTTTTGTTGTGCAAAGTTTCCTTCGCACCATATTTGTCTCAACCGTATAGCATCATAGTATTCCGGCGTATTGTTGTTTTTCAGCTGCTCGTTTTTTTGCTTCTTCATGCATTAGTCTGGTTATTGCCCGTCCTCGTTTGGACTGCCCTATACATTTTTCACGATACGGACAAGATCGACAGTCCTTCAGGCTTGCTTTGTATATCTTATTTCTGTCTTTTTTGTTGTAACTGGAAAACCTCAGCGTTTTTCCTTTCGGGCAAGTGTAACAATTATTGTCTGCATCATACTTGAATTTATCAGGTTCAAAACCTTCTTGGTATGTAACGGAGAAAAAAGGCAATAAAAAAAAGACCGAAGTTCTAAAATCATTAGAAATTCGGTCTGTAAGTCGGGAGATATTCAATTTTAAGCGACTAGTCGTTTGCTCGAGTCAGACAAGCCCAAAAAAGTTGCTCTTGATACTCACCTGAAAAAAGAGTCTTTAAAACCGCGAAAACCCTTGATAAATCAAGGGTTTTCGGGTGGGTTGCTATTTTGCGTCCCCATAATGGCGCCTCAAACAGGACTCGAACCTGTGACACCGCGGTTAACAGCCGCGTGCTCTACCGACTGAGCTATTAAGGCA
>CAMVBD010000005.1 GCA_947165615.1 uncultured Clostridia bacterium
CGCGGCTGTTCTGGCAGGCGTACATGAACCGCAAAATGCCCGAAAACGGGGAGATCGTCGCCTATGAGATCTCAAACGGCGGCAAACGGATCTTTCTGACCGGCTCCTTCCGGGACACGCCGGAGATCGAGTATCCGAAGGACGTCGACCTGCTGATCCTTGCCAACGGCGGCAGCGTGTTCGTTCCCGAAAAAACGAAGGGCTTTCTCGATAAGTATACGCCGAAGGCGATCCTCGTGGACCATTTTGACAACGCCTTTCCGCCCGTGACCCGAAACGTCAGCGTGGAAAGACTGCGGAAAACGGTCGCCAAAAACCATCCGGAGATCGACTTTATCGTGCCGGAGATCCTGAAAGAGATCGAATTCTGAGCCCCGGACGTTTTGGTTCGCATATGCCCCGTTTCCCTGCCTGTGAAGGCGGGGAAACATTTTTTTGTGCT
This sequence comes from uncultured Clostridia bacterium, assembly GCA_947165615.1. Classification (GTDB taxonomy): domain Bacteria; phylum Bacillota; class Clostridia; order Oscillospirales; family Acutalibacteraceae; genus RUG806. The sequence continues at coordinate 443 of CAMVBD010000005.1, forward strand.
TTTTATACAATTGCCGGTTGATTTGTCCGAATGTTATGTTGTATAATAAAGTTGGGTTATTTTACGCTTTTTTGAAAGGAGAACCGAAATGAAAGAGTATTGCGGCATGCCCATGCGCTTTGCCCATACGGGCGTTACGCAGTTTGCTCCCGAAAACACGCTGGAGGCCTTTCAGAAGGCCGCCGAACTGGGTTTTGAGGGCATTGAACTGGACATTCAGCCGTGCGGCGACGGGGAGATCATCGTCACGCACAACGGCAATATGGGCTATATGACCTTCGAGCGGCACCGGAACGCCCTGCGGGATCTGACCGCCGAACAGGTCAAAGCCTTCGACATCCCCTACCGCGACGCCCTCAAACTCAAATACCCGCCCTATCCGTGGACGGAGCATGACGGGGGCCGGCGCATGATCACGCCCCCCGATTACCGGGAGGACCGGGTCACGCACCTCATCACCTTTCCGGAGTTTGACAGGTGGCTGTCGACCGTCCGATATGATCTGACCGTCGAGGTGGAGTTCAAAACCACCGGCATGTGCCCCCGTATGGACGAGATCCTGGCCGCCTCTCCCAACGTCTCCCGCTATATTTTCTTCTCCGGCGACTGGACGGTGCTCGAGGAAATGCAGGCGCACTACCGCGAAAAGGGAAAGCCCGAGGGCCTGCGCCTCGGCGCCAACGTACGCTATCTGAACGAAAAGACCCTGGACTTTATCCGCCGCTCCGATCTGTGGGAGGTCGGCCTCAACAACGAGGCCTTTACAAAGGCGGACGTCGACATGCTCGCCGAAATGGGCGTTCGGGTCTTCTCGAATCTCGGCGACTACCCCGAATGGTGGCAGGCCATCTGCGACATGGGCGTTACGGGCTTCAAGACCAATTATCCCGACGCCTACACCGAGTGGTGGAACGGGGCGCAAAAGTAAAATCGCAAATGCCGGAAAGAACTCCGGGCTCTCTTTCACGGGCGGCGGGGCCGCCCACAGCAAGATCTCAAAATCTCTGACTGGAGGGGACTCCTTTGAAACTCTGGCAAAAGATCCTTTTTATCGCGGTGCTTACCGTTTTTGTCGCCGCGTCCATTACCATCTCCCTCTTATCCGTCTCCCGTGCGCCGTACAAATTTGAGGAAAAAGAGGCAGTCGGCGGGGAAGCGGGCGTCGACGGCTGGGTATTCGTTTCTTTTAACGGCAATGCCGGGACCAAAACGCTGTACCTTGACTTTGTCCGCGACAAAAACGGCAACGACCCCGACGAAACGAAACCTGTGATCGGCGTCGGTGCGTACGCCGTCAACGCCGACGAAAACGCCGAGGAACTCTTTATCGGCGCTTCGGTGCGCTTTATTGACGAAACGTCCTTTTACAACGTCAAAAAACTGCAGAGGATCACCGTCGACCCCGATAATCAATGGTACAAGGACGTCGACGGCGTGCTGTTTACCAAGGACGGCAAAAAACTGCTGCTCTATCCCTGTTGCTACGGGCAAAGGGAGACGGACAAAAAGGACGAATTCACCTATCCCGACGCCTACGCCGTTCCCGAGGGCGTCGAGCGCATCGGCACCTTTGCCTTTCTCAAAAACAAAAACCTGCGGGATCTGACGCTGCCGTCCACGCTGAAAGAGATCGGCGATATGGCGTTTTTTGACTGCGGGCGCCTCGGGGCGTACGAGTACGACGAACAGACGGATGCGCTGCTCGGGACGGGCTTCTCCCTGCCGGACGGCCTCGAAAAGATCGGCGCGGACGCGTTTTCCAAATGCGGAAACATTGCGCCCGGACTCTTCCTTCCCGCCTCGCTGAAGGAGATCGGTCATCACGCGTTTTTCTCCTGCTCCGGCATGAAAAACGTCTTCCTCGGCGCGCCGGACGAAAACGCGCTGACGCTCGGCGAAGCGTGGCTGCCCAAAAACGTCAAGGCCGGACCTCTGTGGAGGGCGGCGACGCCGCACTACGCAAAGACCCGGGCCGACCTTGAAGAACTGACGGAAAAGTATAAAACGGAAAGGCTGGAAGCAGGCAGAGAGGAGGCGCAGAAGAATGGGTAAGGCTGCGGGAAAAGTCAAACAGGTCTTCAAAGACTTCCGTACCTACTGGAACCATCCGCCGGCAGGCAAATACGTGCCCTATAAAGAGTATCTCTACATCTTCGGCGCGGTCGGCGGCGACTATACGCTCAAATATCTGACCGGCTTTCTCTCCTTCGGCACGGGCTGCTATCTCGTCGCGTTCTACTATCAGATCCCGCTGCTCACCTTTGCCGCCATCAACACCTTCTTTCTCGCGTTCACCTATCTCTGGAATATCCTTTCCATGGGCGTGGACGCCAACCTCGGTTTTCTGCCGAAAAAGGTGGAACGCAAATATTTTGCCGTCTACCTTTCGTTTGCGGCGCTGGGGCTCATGCTTCTGCTCTTCGATCTGTCCGCTCTCCTGCCGGAAAACGTCCGGTTTGCCCTCGACACCCGCTGGGCGGGGCTCAACGCCTTCAGCATTTTCAAGATCTTCGGCGCGCACTTCCTCGTCAACGGGTGGGGCGGCTTTCGCGGCATCGTGATCCGCAAACTCCTGCTCAAAAAATTCGGGCGCTACAAGCTTTTTACCTACGCCAATATCGTGCAGGGCATCACGGTGGCGCTGCTCATCTGCTGGCTGCCGATCTATGAGGAGCCCATGACCGAGCGCGTGTGGAAACTGTTTTTGCTGTTCCAGCTTTACGGCATGTTCGGCTTTACCGGCCACACCGAAAGGGTCGCCTACAACATCAGTCCCGACCAGCAGGAGCGCCTGATCGTCAATGCCATTCCGGTCAAACTCAGCCACCTTTTGCAAAACATCATCAACTTCATCCTGCCCACGATCGCGGGCGCGCTGTTCCTCGACGGCGTCAAAGACCGCGACACCTTCCGCTATATCCTGCCGCCGGCGTTCCTGATCAGTTCGGCGTTCATGTTCATCTTTCTTGGGAAGATCAAGGAGCGCATCCCCGCGCCGCCCATCGAAAAGAAGGAATACTTTTCGTTCTGGACCTGCGTGCACGGCATTTTCAAAAACAAATATCTTTGGATCAACAAGATCGTGGAACTGCTCGACTCCCTCGGCAACGGCATGCTCGGCGTGCAGAACATCCTGCTGATCTACACCTGGCGCGAGACGGGACTTTTGTTTTCGGTCGCGGAGATCGCCCTCAAGGCGGCGGGCTCGCCGGGGCAGCTTCTGGCGCCGTGGATCAAAAAGCGCTTCCAGTACAAAACCCTGATGATCTTCAACCAGCTTGCCAATATCCTGCGCTCGGTCATCTACATCATCGCCATCCTGTTCCTCGGGAAGATGCACTGGGCCTGCGGCATTTTGCTGTTTGTCGGTCTTTTCATCGGCGGCGCCCTGAGTTCCGCCATCAACGTCATCAAAAACGATATGAACATCCGCATCTCGGACTACCAGATGTACATCTCCGGCGAGCGGTTTGAGGGGTATCAGGGGCTTATCGGCTGGTTTACAAGCCCCATCACGTCGCTGGTCGGCCTTGTCATTCCGCTCATTTTCGTCAGCATCGGCTTTACCTCCGACTGGGACGTGCTGTACATGGACGACGTGCGCCTCAAATGCATGCTCATCGGCATCGTGTTCGATCTCGTCGGCTTCGCCCTGATGATAATCCCCTATTTCTTCTGGGACTACACGGACGAAAAACACCGCGAGATCATGAAAGAATTGCAGGCAAGAGCGGACGCCCTTGCCGCCGAGCCGGAGACGGAGACGGCCGATTCGGCTGTCTGTACGGATGGGCCCACCGAACCCGCACCCTGAAAGGAGAGCCTTATGGAACCGAAATTTCGCTGGAATTACGATTACAGCCGCACGCTTTGGATGAAGATGTTTTTGGCGGAGCCGGACTTTCCGAACGGCAAAAGCCGGGTCTTTATCACGTTCGGGCAGGCGCTGGAGATCATCAAAGCCGTCGACCGCCTGACCCCCGGCGTGCAGAAAATCATGTACCTTGTCGGCTGGCAGGGCCTCGGACACGACGACTGCTATCCCGAAATGGACGTCGTAAACGAGGCGCTCCGATGCGAGGGCGACGCCACCGCGCGTGAGAGCCTTTGGCGGCTTTATGAAGAAGCCAAACGGTATCACACCGTCGTCAGTTTTCACGTCAACGTCTCCGACGCCTATACCGCCACGCCCTGCTTTCCGGATCTTGTCAAACACAACGCCGTCGTCAACGACCGAAACGGCGTCCCCACGCCCATCGAGATCTTTAACGGCCGCGACGGGTACAAGACGTCCTATAAGCAGTTCTGGGAGAGCGGCCTGTTCAAACGGGTCTTTGACCGCTTCTGCGCCGTTACGCCCGTAAAAGAGGCGGGAACGGTCCACCTCGACAATTTCTGCATCGCCGAAAACCTGAACCCCCGTACGGGTGTTTTAGAGCAGGACGAAGCGCGGAACAGGATGCTCGACTATATCGCCTCGCTCGGCATCGACGTCACCAGTGAATACACCTACCGCGAGGCGCCCTTGCGAAACGAAAGCCCCACGCATCCGATCCGCAAATTCTACGCGTCGCTCGGGGAGGACATGACCGAGGTCCCGTGGGAGTCCGTTCCCATCCGTACGCTCGGACGCATCCCCGCCACGTGGTGGACCAGCGGCATGAGCCTTGACGACTGCATGCAGATCCCGCCGCGGTTGTATTCCGGCCACCTGACCGATCCCGCGCTTCTGCGCGTGTTTTACGGCGCCATGCACGGGGAGGATATCTGGATGAAATCCGGTCCCGCGCCGAAAGACTGGGAGCGGGAATTTACGCGGCAGTTCTGTACGCTGCAAGTCCCGTATTTTTATCTGAACCGCTTTGACCGGCTGTCTGTCGAAACGCGCGAGGGGGAGCACACCGTGCGCTTTGCCGATGGCGTCGTCAGTCAAGGCGCCGCCGGCCGCATCACCAAAAACGGCGCGGTATTAAAAGACGGCGACAACGTCTGTCTGCCGCTGGACGAACAAAACGGGACGTTTATCGTCTATTCCGAAGCGGGCAGAGCCGGCGAATGGAACGTCCCGGACGCGGCGTTTGACGAGGCAGAAGCCCGCGTCCTGACCTCTGAGGGAGAAGTCCCCGTCGGCACCGTTTCCGTCTGCGACAAAAAGATCCGTCTGGACGTAAAGCCCGGACAGGCGCTGATCCTGCGCGCAAAGTCTTAAAAACCGTGTTTTTCCTGCAACAAACGTCGCAAACGCCGTAAAAAAGCAGAAGGGAAGTTTTGTTTATGAAAAAAAAGATCCTGAGCGTTGCCCTTGTCCTGTGTTTTCTGTCTGTCCTGATCCCCGTTCACGCGGCGCCGGTCTTTGCCGAGACCGCCGAGATCACAAGTCTTTCGCTGTCCGTCACCGGGCCGCGCCCCGGACAGCGCAGCACCGATACGGCCCCTGTTGTCAAGGCGGAGGACGGCCCCTTTTCGATCGTCGCCGTCAGTTGGCTTGAGACCTTAAGCGGCTACTCCTCGCAGGAGCCGGACCTGACGTTCCTGTTCGGAGAGACCTATTACGTCTACGTGCTCCTGAAGGCCGACAAAGGGTACGCCTTCCAAAAGGGCAAACCGATCTTCAGCGGCGTGGACGAGGGCTACGCGGAGTTCGCGGGCTGCTCCGTCACCGGCGGCACGCTGGAATTTGCCGCCTCCAAGACCTATGCGGACGGCGACTACATGCGCGTAAAGCTTTCCGTCAAATCGTACCCCTGGGGCATCTCCGAGGTCGTCTTTACGGTCGCGCCGCCAAAGGCCGGCTCCTCCGCGACGGACGCCATGGCCGCCGTCACCCTTGCCGACGGGCAGAACTGCGCGCTGACGGAGGCCCGCTGGAACGAACAGGTGTTAGACGATCTGTTTCAAGAGTTTGACGGCACCTTCGAAGAAGGGAAGACCTATTACCTGTCGCTGGAGTTTGCGGCAGACGCCGGATACGCGTTCAATCAGGGCGGCCCGAACGGCGTTGCGACCGTCCGGGTGACCGGCGGCACGCCGATGCACGAGCAACTGTCTGTGATGAACATGATGGGCGAGGACGGGACGTTATCCAGCTTTGGCACCGTTCTGATCGCCGTGACCGCGGTCGGAAACGGACCCGACGATCCCACGCCGGACGATCCCACGCCGGACGACCCCACGCCGGATGATCCCACGCCGGACGATCCCACGCCGGACGATCCCACACCCGACGATCCCACACCCGACGATCCCACGCCCGATCCGCTGTTCGGCGACATCGACTTTGACGGCAAGGTGACGGCCTCCGACGCCCGCCTTGCCCTCCGGCGCGCCGTGGGGCTGGAGGCTTACGCACAAGGGACGAACGCCTTTTTGGTCAGCGACGTGGACTTTGACGGCAAGGTGACCGCCTCCGACGCGCGGCTGATTTTGCGCGGCGCCGTGGGACTTGAGGACCCCGCGGACTGGCTTGCGGCGTACAAAAAAACGAAGGAATAAAAAGCGTCCGTCCCGATGGACGAACGCCGATGAACGCAAAAACAGCCCCTGACGGGGGCTGTTTTTTGTATGGCTTCGGTCAGGAGGCCGTGACGTGCCGGAGGTGTTCGTTTCACCCGAGATCGGTGTTTATGGAAAAATGCGGATGATCCCACAAGAGAAAATATATTTGAAGGTCATAGAAATTTTTCTTGACAGGCTTAGAAAACACACTTGAGCACAAAAGAAAATATACTTGCCGGCGCTTAAAGTTGTTTTCTCCGATTTTTCCGGAAAATCAAAAACCGTCTTTTCTTTCCGGCGCTTTCGTGATATACTGAAAAAAAAGGAAGGGGAGACTATGCGAAAATACTTATTGCCCAAGGACGGGCAGTTTTACAAGGCCAATCTGCACGCGCACTCCACGTTTTCGGACGGGCGGCTGACGCCGGCGGAACTCAAGGCCGCCTACAAGGGGGCGGGATACTCGGTGCTGTCCATCACCGACCACGACCTGATGGTCCCGCACCACGATCTGACGGACCCCGATTTTTTGATGCTGACGGGCTTTGAAATGGAATTCAACGAGCCCCGCCGTCCGGGCGTCGTCGATTCCAGGACCTGCCACATCTGCCTTGTGGCGCTGGACGCCTCCATTGACACGCAGCCCTGCTGGCACCGCACGAAGTATGTGGACGAAGAGCGGCGGCAGTACGCAAAATTCGACCCCGACGAGCCGGATTACGAGCGGGAGTATACGCCGGAATGCATCAACAAAGCCATCCGCATCGGGCGCGAAAAGGGCTTTTTTGTGACCTACAACCACCCGGTCTGGTCGCTGGAGCGCTATCCCGAGTATTCCCGGTACGAAGGCATGCACGCCATGGAGATCTCCAACTACTCCAGCATCGTCTCCGGCTGGGACGAGTACAACGGCGCGGCGTACGACGATTTTTTGTGTCAGGGCAAGCGCGTCTTTCCGCAGGGGACGGACGACAACCACAACCACCAGCAGCCGGGGCACCCGAAGTGGGATTCCTTCGGCGGGTTTATCTGGATCAAAGCGCCGGCCCTCACGTACCCCGCCGTCAGCGCGGCGCTTGTAAACGGCGACTTTTACGCGTCGCAGGGGCCGGAGATCCATGACCTGTATTTTGAGGACGGCGTCCTGCACGTCACCTGTTCCCCGGCCGTTCGCGTCTACTGCATCACCGAAGCGCGCGCAAACAAGGCGGCCTACGGCGAAAACGGCGGCCTTGCGACGACGGCGGCGTTTCCCATCTCCCCGGACGAGGGGTACGTCCGCATTTCGGTGCAGGACGAAAGGGGATTGCGCGCCGACACCCGCGCCTTTTTCCCGGACGAATTATTTGAATGACAAGAAGGGAGACCCCTATGGAACACAACCCTTTTCATGAATTTACGGTCCCCGCAGACCGCTTTATGGCCGAAAACGTCTTTGTCGGCATGGAGCCGGAGGACCGGCCCCTTCCGACCTACGAGGAAGAAAAGGACCGCCTGCCGCGCCCCGTGTGGGACGGGCGGGAGGACGTCTTGTCCTGCTATGACAAAACGTGGAAACTGGCGTTCGGCAACCTCTGCCGCCCGACGCCCGGCAGCGGCTACGTCTCCAATTTTATCGACACGGCCTTCAACGGGTGCATCTTTATGTGGGACTCGTCCTTTATCCTCATGTTCGGCAAGTACGCCGCAAGATCCTTCGATTTTCAGGGGACGCTGAACAATTTTTATTCCCATCAGTACCCGGACGGCTATATGTGCCGCGAGATCGAGGAGGAGACCGGGCGCGACCACTTTACGCGCTTTGACCCCGCCGCCACCGGGCCCGAGGTCATGCCGTGGTGCGAGTGGGAGTACTTCAAAAACTTTGGCGACCGCGACCGGCTTTCGAGGGTCTTTCCGTGTCTGATGGCCTATCACCGCTGGACCCGCGCGAACCACACCTGGCGCGACGGCACCTACTGGTCCAGCGGCTGGGGCTGCGGCATGGACAACCTTCCCCGCGTGCAGGAGGGGTACCACGTCTGCTTTTCGCACGGACACATGGTCTGGTGCGACGCGTGCATGCAGGCGCTGTTAAGCTGCAAGGTGCTCATCTCCATGGCAAAGGTTCTCGGGCGCGAGGACGACGTCAAGGATCTGTACGAGGAGCGCGAGCGGCTGACAAAGGTCCTCAACGAAACGCTTTGGGACGACAAAACCGCGTTTTACTATGACCTGTGGAAAAACGGCGAATGGAACCGTGTCAAGCACGTCGGCGCGTACTGGGCGCTGCTGGCAGGCGCGGTGCCGGAGGAAAACGCCGACCGTTTTATTTGGCACCTTGAAAACGAAAACGAGTTCAAGACCCCCTGCCGCGTGCCGTCGCTGTCCAAGGACCATCCGGACTTCGATCCGAACGGCGACTACTGGAACGGCGGCGTCTGGGCGCCGACCACCTACATGACCCTGTCGGGCCTTGACGCCTACGGTCGAAACGCGCTCTCGCACGAGATCGGCCTCAATTTCCTCAACTGGGTCGTCGAGGTCTTTAAGGACACGGGCACGGTGTACGAAAACTACGCCCCCTGTTTTGACCAAAACGGCCGCCCCCACAGGGGCGCCCCCTCGCGCGGCGACTTTGTTGGCTGGACGGGGCTTGCGCCCATTTCCGTCCTGTTTGAGTTTGTGTTCGGCATAAAGCCCGACGCCGAGCACAACGTCATCCGCTGGCACATAAATCTCACCGACCGCCACGGCGTCACAAAGTATCCCTTCGGCAAGGACGCGAAGCTCGACCTCATCGCCGACGCCCGCGAAAACGAGGAAGCCGAGCCTGTCGTGCACATCACCTCCGACCGCCCCGTCACCGTCGAGATCTATTGGGATCACGATCAAAAACGCAAGACCTTGTCCGTTCAATAAATTCCGGGAGGAAAAAACACCATGAAACGATTCGCCGCAAACCGCTTTTTTTCTGTCTTTCTGACCGCGGTCCTTTTCGCCGCGGGGCTTATCCTGCCGGTATCCGCCGCCGGGTGGCTTCCCGGCGATATGGACCGGGACGGTAAAATCACCGCCGCCGACGCCAGAATCGTGCTGCGCATCGCCGTAGGGCTCGAGTCCGTCGAGGCGTATATGGACCCGGAGGAGGATCGCTCCGGCGTTGAGATCGCCGTCGTCACGGACGTCGGCGTATTGATGGACCACGGTTACAATCAGGGCATTTTTGACGGGGCGCAGGCCTTTTCCGCCGACCGGAGCCTCCGCTTCGGCGTCTATCAGCCCGGGAACGGAGAAGACGTAACCGACGGGGACCGCGTCGCCGCCATGGAAAGGGCCGTGAAGGACGGCGCCGCCATCGTCGTGACGGCGGGCTTTGAGCAGGCCCAGGCACTGGAACAGGTCGCGGAAAAATATCCCGACGTCAAATTCGTCTTTGTGGACGGCTGGACGGTCGGCCCCGAAAACGTGACCGCCGTGGCCTATAAGGAGGAGCAGGCGGGCTTCCTCGCGGGCTACGCAGCCGTGCGCGAGGGCTATACGCGCCTTGGCTTTATGGGCGGCGGCGGAGGCGAAAACCCCGCCGTCAACCGCTACGGCTACGGCTTTTTGCAGGGTGTGGAGGCCGCCGGCGCCGAACTGAAGGTCAAGGCCGAGGTGCGCTGGAGTATGCTGTACGGAGAGACCTTTACGGGATCTCCGGAACTGGAGGCGCTGGCGCTCGACTGGTACAAAAACGGGACCGAGGTCATTTTTACCTGCGGCGGCGCAATGGTCGACTCTGTGATCGCGGCGGCCGAGAGCACGCCGTCCGGCAAGGTCATCGGCGTGGACGTGGACCAGTCTTCGCTGTCCGACCGGGTCGTGACCTCCGCCATGAAGGATATCGGCGGGTCGGTCGAATGGGTGCTGGATCAGTATTACGCCGGAAAGTGGAACCTGATGCTTGGGGGCTTGACCCAATGCTTCGGCGCGGCCGAGGACAGCGTGGGGCTGCCCACCGTCGACTGGCGGTTTTCGCGCTTTACCAAAGACCAGTACCGCGCCCTGTACGCGCGGATTAAATCCGGCGAACTCGCCCCGAAGGACGATGTGCCCGAAGATATTACGGCCGGCTGGCGGTATCTGACCGTCGCCGTTGAAACCTGAAACGAAAGAGCAGCGTATGAACCATAAATCCTTTCAAAAAACCGTCGCCGAAAAACGGATCGAACGCGTCAAAGCCCTGTTTTGCGACGTCACGCCCTTAAAAACCGACTGCGGGCTTGTGTGCTCCGGCGCGTGCTGCAAGGGGGACGACAAAACCGGCATGCTGCTGTTCCCCGGCGAACGGACCCCTTTGACGGTCCTCGAACGAGACGCGCGGCGACTTGCCGTCTGCGCCGGGACGTGCGACAGGGACGACCGCCCGCTGTCGTGCCGGATCTTTCCCTTTTTCCCGGTTGTGGAGGAAGACGGAAATGTTCTTGCCGCCATCGACGCCAGAGCCTTTTCGGTCTGTCCGCTGGCGCGGCAGGCCGAGGCCGTCGCCTTCGACCCCCGTTTTATTCGGCGCGTAAAAATCGCGGGCAGAATCCTTTTGAACGATCCCGAAGCCGCCGCGTTTTTACGGGAGATCGCGGAGGAGATCAAAGAACTTACCGCCGCAAGGGAAAAACTGACGAAATAAGGCTATAAAAACCAACGAGCCGAAGGATGGTCCTTCGGCTCGTTTTCCGGTTATTCGTATTCGTTTTCAGTTTGCGGGGATCGGGTTTTTGAGCGTGTAGGTCATTTCGCACAGCTCGCCGGTGTCCTCGTCGTCCACGCGCCATTCGCCGTGATAGAAATCGCGTCCGCGCACAAGGACCTCGTTTTCATAGACCTCGACCTCGATGCCGATGCCGGTGTTGCGGAAAATCTCATTGTCCTCGCCGCTTGCAAGTTCGGTCAGGCGCGGCAGATAGATCTCCGGGAAGCCATTGGACGTATGGAAGGACCAGAACAGATACAGCGGCATGTGGGTGTGACCGCAGAAGTAGAACAGGTCGTAGTCGCGGTTGTAGTCCGCCAGCATATCGACCAGACGGTCGGTGGCTTCTCCACTGTCGTCAATGGCGTCGTCCGCCGGATAGTGCGAGAACACAAACACGGGCTTGCCGCTGGACTTTGCTTCCTCCAGCAAGCACTCGAGCCACGTAAACTGCTCGTCGGTCATGTGCATTTCATAGACAAGCTGCTCTTCCATGCCGAGGACGATGAAATAATACCCGTCGATGACCTTGTAATAGTAGGGGTGCTCCAGATCATGCCCGAAAAAGGCGTTCGAGAAGTCGAGCCAGCGGTTTTGCAGCTTTTCGTAGTCGCCCTCGCCGTTGCCGATGTCGTGGTTGCCCATGACGGGCAGGACGGTCTGATCCTTCATGTACTTTCGGACCGCGCCGTGGAACAGCAGGTTTTCAAGGAACTGGCAGTTCATGGTGTTGTCGCCGAGGAAAATGACGGCGTCGTTGCCGCTTTTGTTTTTCATCGTGTCCTGCAGGGCGTGGGTGAACACCTTGTAGCGGGTAAAGTTGTTGGTCTCGATGTGGGAGTCGGACAGGATGGAGAAGTTGAGTTCGCACGCCTCGGGGTCGCGCACGTCGTAGGCGGGGGTCTTGCTCACGCCCGCCGCGGTCGCCATAACGACCGTGACAACGGCGGCAAGGATCTTGAGAAACAGGGCTTTGATCATCATGGGTTTCCTCCTTGGTTGCGGTTCGTTCAGTCTTCCTTCAGGAATTTTTCAATGGTCTGGAGATACATAAGAAGCGTGGAGTCGACGGACAGGTAGATCTCGTGCTTGCTGTTCGGGAACTGTACGAGCCGTCCGTTTTTGAGCTGCTTTATAAACACGTTCTCCTTTTCGGAGACGACGCTCGTGTCCACCTCCGGCTGGCACAAAAGCACCGGCAGGGTGATGGCGGCGTTGCGCTTGGGGTCCAGGTTCTTTTTGACCACGCGCATGGCTTCGCGCACCCACGCGCAGGACGCGCCGGCGGTCTGGAGGTTGCGGTCG
>CAMVBD010000006.1 GCA_947165615.1 uncultured Clostridia bacterium
TCCACGCTCAACCGCGTTTTCAGCCTTTCCATCAGCATCGACACCATCGGCTGGATCCTGCTGTTTTCCATCGTCGTCGGCACGCTCGGCGCGCTCGGCGCCGCGCAGTTTTTTATCAAACCCATCAAAAAACTGGAAGCCGCCATGAACAATGTCGCGCACGGCGACTTTTCGGTCAGCCTTCCCACCGACCGGCTGAAACTCCGGGAGATCAACGCCCTGTACGAAAACTTCAACACGATGACCGCCGAACTCTCGGCCACCGAGATCCTGCAATCGGACTTCGTCTCGAACGTCTCGCACGAATTCAAGACCCCGCTTTCGGCGGTGGAGGGCTGGGCTTCGCTTCTGCAGGACCCGACGCTCGGCGAAGAGGAGCGGCAGGCGTACGTCGAGCGGATCCTGACGAGCACGGCGCGGCTTTCGGAACTTGTGGCGAACATCCTTTTGCTGTCGAGGATCGAAAACAAGGCGATCGAGGACAAAAAGACGACCTTCCGGCTGGACGAGCAGATCCGCGCGGCGCTGATCACACTGGAGCCCTCATGGAGCGCGAAGGACCTGGAGCCCGAAGCGGAACTGGAAGAAATCTCCTTTTCCGGCAACGAGTCTCTTTTGACGCACGCTTCGATGAACCTGCTGCAGAACGCCGTCAAGTTTTCGCCCGAGGGGGGAAAACTGGAGATCCGGCTTTCGAGGGACGAAACGGGACGCGTGGTCTTTACCGTGGACGACGAGGGACCCGGCATTCCTGAGGCCGAACTGTCCCGCATTTTCAATAAATTCTATCAGGGGGACGCCTCCCGCAAGGCCGAGGGCAACGGTCTGGGACTCGCGCTTGTGCAGCGGGTCGTGACGCTTTCGGGCGGCACAGTCGAAGCGGGACAAAGCCCCGTCCTCAGAGGCGCGCGCTTTACGGTCCGGCTGTAAGCGCCCGCGCTCCTTTTCCTGACATGCAAAAACCGCGGCTTGTGACCGCGGTTTCTTTTTTCGTCTTTTATTTTACGACAGTTTTTCAAAATCGGCGGCGCCGTGCTTGCAAAGCGGGCAGACGATGTCGTCGGGCAGGTCCTCGCCCTCGTAGATCCAGCCGCAGACCTTGCAGACCCAGCCTTTTTTGCCGTCGGCTTCGGGCTTCGGCTTGACGTTGTCCTGATAATAGGTGTAGGTCATGGTCTCTTCCTTACTGAGGACCTGCGCCTCGGTCACGGAGCAGATGAACATGCCGTGGGTGTCGAGGTCCACGTACTGCTCGACCTTGAGGCTCATAAAGGCGTTGATGTAGGACGGCAGGAACGTCAGGCCGTTGGCGCTCCGGAGGGGCTTAATGTCCTTAAACTTGTCGGCGGTGCGCCCCGACTGGAAGCCGAAGGTTTTGAACACCGAGAACGGGGCGGAAACGCTCAGGCAGTTGACGTTCATGACGCCGGTCTGCTTGATGACGTGGTGGGAGTAGTTCTGCTTGTTGATGCACACGGCGACGCGGTTCGGGGTGTTCGTGACCTGCGTGACGGTGTTGACGATCAGGCCGTTGTCCCTTTCGCCGTCGTTGGAGGTGACGACGTAAAGGCCGTAGCCGATCTTGAACAGGGCGGTCAGGTCGTTTTTGGGGGCGTCCTGTTCGTCCTTTTCGGCCTTGTAGGAGGCGCTCATTTCGTCGGCGAGGGCTTCAAGCTGCGCTTTGCTTTCTTCGTTCAGCGCGGACTTGATATGAACCACGTTTTCGGCGAAGGTCAGGTTTTTGGAGCCCTCAAAAAGTCCCTTCATGACCTTGACCGCCATGGGCGCCCACGAGCCGTTTTCAATGAGGCCGACGGTCTTGTTTTTGTAGCCGCGTTCGGTCAGCGCCTCGATAAAGGTGCGCATGAACGGGAAAATATCGGCGTTGTAGGTGGTGGTGGCGAGAATCAGCTTTCCGTACCGGAAGGCGTCCTCCACCGCTTCCGCCATGTCGCAGCGGGCAAGGTCGTTGACGGCGACCTTGGGGCAGCCGTTGGTTTTCAGGCGTTCGACCAGCAGGTCCACGGCCTTTTTGGTATTGCCGTAGACGGAGGTGTAGCACACGCACACGCCCTCGGTCTCGGTGCCGTAGGAGGACCAGATGTCGTAAAGGTTCAGATAGTAGCCGAGGTTTTCGCTGAGCACCGGCCCGTGCAGCGGGCAGATGACGGCAATGTCGAGATTCGCCGCCTTTTTGAGAACGGCCTGCACCTGCGCCCCGTATTTGCCGACGATGCCGAAGTAATAGCGTCTGGCTTCACACGCCCAGTCCTCTTCCGCGTCCAGCGCGCCGAACTTGCCGAAGCCGTCGGCGGAGAACAGGACCTTGTCCTTCTCGTCGTAGGTCATGAGCACCTCGGGCCAGTGGACCATGGGCGCGCCGACAAAATGGAGCGTGTGCGCGCCGAGGGACAGCGCGTCGCCCTCCTTGACGACGAGGCGTCTGTCCGAAAAGTCCGTGCCGAAAAAGTTTTGCATCATGGCAAAAGCCTTGGCGCTGGAAACGACGACCGCCTCGGGGTAGGTCTTTAAGAAATGGACGATATTTGCGGAATGGTCGGGCTCCATGTGCTGAACGACCAGATAGTCGGGCGTTCTGCCCGCAAGGGCCTTGCCCACGTTATCGAGCCACTCGTGCGTGAAATGCGCGTCCACGGTGTCCATGACCGCGATCTTTTCGTCGCGGATGACGTAGGAGTTGTAAGCCATGCCGTTCGGCACGTCGTACTGCCCCTCAAACAGGTCGATCTTGTGGTCGTTGACGCCGACGTAAAGAATGTCTTTGCTGATAAACATATCGCTTCCTCCGAAAAGTCAGTATTCTTTTTCATTATACAGGGAAACGGCGAGGAGGTCAAGGCTTTTTTGCCGCTTCGCGGCAAGGCTGCCGAAGGCGGCTTTTCCACGAGCCGCGAAAAACCTCCGGCCCCGGGAATGCCGGAGCCGGTTTTGTTTGCCAAAAGGCGATTTTCTGTAAATGGAGCTTTCGCGAATCAATAAAGCTTCAGCGTTTCGAGGCCCACGGCGGCGCGGAGGATGAGTCTGGCTTCCGCGGCGGTGATATTGTCCCCGTCGCCCACAAGGGAGGCGTTTTTCTGCCACTCGTTCAGGTTCTCGAGTTCCACGGCGGCGCGAAGCGCGGTTCTCGCGTCCGCAGCTGTGATCTTACCGTCGCCGTCGTTGTCGCCCTTCACGATCACGGTTTCTTTTGTGCCGTCAGGCTTCACCATCACCATACCGGAGCCGACCTTCGAATCCGCCGCTGCCGCGCTGCCGTCCGCGTTCAACAGGGATACGCCTTCGCCAATAAGCGCCAAAAGCGCTTCCGCCTGCTGTTCGGGAAGCGCGTAAACGCTGCCGTCCAGCTCCTTCACGCTTTCCGCGGGGGCCTTCGCGTTATAGTGGATCTCGGCGTTCAGAAGGAGATCGTTGGAGGCTTGGACCTCAATCGCGGCCCATTGCGCCTCGTCGCCGGTGAAATACACGTCCGTCAGACTCTCGCACTTGGAGAACGCGCCGAACCCGATGAGCGTCAGGCTGTCCGGCAGGGTAACGCAGGTCAGGTTTACGCAGTGAAAGAACACCTGCGAGCCAAGCTTGCGCACGCCTTCCCGGAGTATGACGGCGGAAAGGGCGTCGCAGTTTGCAAACGCGGACTTTCCGATCGTGGCGACGCCGCCGGGAATGGTGACCGACGAAAGCCCGGTGCAGTTGAGAAACGCGTATTCCCCGATCGTCGTCACGCTGTCCGGAATCGAGACCGACACCATGTTCCCGCAGCTGGAAAACGCGTAACCGGCGATGCCGAGGGTGCCGTACTTCAAGGTGATCGAAGTATTCTCCGGCATCTCGCCTTTGTATTGATACGCCACTTTTCCGGCGTAGACAAGCCCGTCCGGCTGGGCGTTATACCACGCGGTATTCAGAAAAGCGTTTGTTTCGATGCTTGTCACGCTGTCCGCGAGAGTGACCGAAGCAAGGTTTTCGCAGTCGGAAAACGCGCCGTACCAGATTCCCGTCACGCCGGATTCGATCATCAGAGACCGGATCCGATCCCGGTTATTTTCGTTCCACGGAGATCCCTGTATCCCACCCTCGCCGCTGATAGTCAGCAGTCCGTCGGAATCGAGGGTCCAGGTCAGATTCTCGCCGCAGGCGCCGGTGTCGACGATCTCGGCGGCGGTTCCGAAAAGGGAGACGGTTGGCAAAAGCGACACCGCCAGCAGAAGGCTCAACAGAAGCGCAATGCATTTTTTGGTTCTTTGCATGGTTTTTCCCTCCGATAGAATGAAAAGTGCGCAGCCGAAGCCGCGCACGAAAAATACGAGGCTTCCACTGTCGCCAAACAATCTGTTTATTTCTGAAATCACCCAAAGATTCCGGCAAAATAAACCCGAAGCCCGTATTTTTGCCGAAGAAAATACAGACGGGGATTTCAGAAAGAATATTCAGATTGTCTGGCAAATCTATTTTATCAGATTATTCGCTTTATTGCAAGTCATATTTTACCGCAGCGAATGGGCGAGACCGTGTGACTCGTGGCTCATAGACCGTGGTATTGCAAAAAAAATCCGGCCCCGAACAGACTTTTGTTGGGGCCGACGTTTTCACCTCCCGGCTCGGTCGGTGCGGGCCGCCGGTGGGTTTCGGGCCGCCGAGGGCGTCGGCCCCTACCAAGTACCCGCAATGACCGAGTCGGCAGACGAGAACGGCCCCTACGAAAAAAAACCGACTCCTATATCAATGCGAGCCGCGTTGCTCTCACGAGCTACGATTTCATGCGGCGCTCGCGCCGCCACCGAAATTTTGCATCCTGCAGTCTACATTCTGCGTTCTGCGTTCTGCGTTTCCCGTGCGCCCGTGTGCCCGTGGACCGTGCCTAAAGGCCCAGTCGGAAACATTGGTCGAAAGTCATCGCTTGGAGCGCTCGTTTTTCTCCCTGTTTCCTCCAGCCTGCGGTTCGCCTTCATCCGCCCCCGGCGGCGGCGAATCCTCGGCCCCGCCGCTTTGCGGCAAAGCCGAAAAGCGGCTACTTCAATTCCGCCTCGATGACGCTCACGGCCTCGTCCCGGTCAAAGTCGTCCTTTTCGATGTGCGTGCGCTCGTGCCGGAGGCTTTTTTGCTGCTGCTCCGCCGAAAGAGCGGCGTTGATATACACGTTATAGTCCCCCTGCGCGTCCGGGACCGTAAAGGCCTTGACGTGTACGGGCAGGGGCAGGGTGCGTACGTAGATTTCGTTCAATTTCAACCTCCTGATCCGCGGCGCCTTCACTCGTCGTCCTTTGCGAAGGCCTCCACCATTTTGATGATCTTTGTCAGATCCTCCTTCGTCACCTTTGCCGAGGCGTCGAACAGGACCTTGCGCATGCGGAACAATTCTTCCTGCTGGGTGGGAACGGCGTCGGCGTCGTCCAGCAAAAACTCCACCGGCACCTCAAAAAAGTCCGCGACCTTGGTCAGCGTCCCCGTGGACAGCCGGCGCGTGCGCCCACTTTTGAGTTCCGTAAACACCGACCCGCGGATCCCCGTGGCGGCGGAC
Organism: uncultured Clostridia bacterium; assembly: GCA_947165615.1. GTDB lineage: Bacteria > Bacillota > Clostridia > Oscillospirales > Acutalibacteraceae > RUG806. The sequence continues at coordinate 5,540 of CAMVBD010000006.1, forward strand.
AACGCGGACAGCCGGATCCCGCGCTCGGCGCACAGCGCGCTGATTTTTTCATAGGTAGTCATAAAACGCCTGTCTTTCGTTTTTTTTTTGAAAAAGCCCTTGACAATTACAGAATTCTGTATTATCATAGACCCCAGAAACACAGAATTCTGTAATATTTGGCTTTTCATCGCCATTATAATACAGAGTTCCGTATTTGTCAAGCACGAACAGCATATCATTTTGATTGTCCGATTCGTCGGACAGAAAGGAGCGCCATGTCAAGGACGGCAAGGGAGACCAAGGTCAGGTGTCCTTTTTTTCAGAAAAATCTGCGGGAGTTGCTGCTGTGCGAAGGGTGTGTGCCGCATACCTGCATGACCACCCGCTTTGAGAGCACCGCGGCCAAGGCCGCGTTTATGGAGACGCACTGTTACCGGCGCGACGGCGGCGGCTGCCCGCTGGCGATTGCCTCCTTCCGCCTGCACGGCTGGGACGAGGACTGAAAAACGCCCGTCAAACGGGCGCTTTTCAGAAAATGAGAAGTGAGGAGTTAGGAGTGAAGGATGGGTGCGGGTCGCCGGTGGCGACCTCTCAGCCGCAGGCTGAAAAGCACCGACCGAGCCGGCAGGCGAGACCTTCGCCCATACCCGATTTGAATGCGCGCTTGCGCGCCACCGCATTTTATCTTTTATCTTTTCTCTTTTATATTTATTTTTCGATCTTCCATCCCCCGACGTCGCACTCCCCGGCGGCATTTTCGCCCGCGGCAAGGACCGTGCCGTCTGCCTTGAGGCCGAGGACGTGGGTCTGCCCCGCGGCAATGGCGACGACGTCCGTCCAGCCCGAAACGTCGGGCGAGCCCTCGGCGCCCGTCAGCAGCACGGTGCCGTCTTTTTTCAGGCCGACCGTAAACATTCTGCCGGCGGCGACGGCTGTCACGTCCTTCCAGTCCTGGTAGCCGCCCGCTGCGACGGCGGAAAGCCCGGTCCAGTCCGAAACGTCGCAGCGCCCGTCGCCGTTAAAGCCGACCGCGACGGCGGCGCCGTCTTTTTTGAGGCCGACGGAGTGGAATTCACCCGCGGACACGGCGGCGATATCCGTCCAGCCCGAGACGTCCGCCTGCAGATAACTGTTGTCCCCGGCGGCAAGGACCGTGCCGTCCGCTTTGACGCCAAGCGTATGCGACCCGCCTGCGGCGGCGGAAAGGACGTCGGTCCAGGACGAGACCTCGCACTGTCCGGCGCCGTTGTTGCCCGCGGCAAGGACCGTCCCGTCCGTCTTTACGCCGACTGCATGCGTCCCGCCGGCAGCGATCGCGGCGATCCCCGTCCAGCGGGCGGCCTCGTCAACACCGGCGACGCCGGCTCCCGCAAACAGGACGGTCCCGTCGGCGCGAAGACCGAGTGAAAAACCGTCTCCGGCGTCAACCGACACCAAAGCCGTCGGCGATACGTCGCTCTCCGAAGGCGTTTCCGTCTGAGGAGCGTCGTCCCCGCAGGCGGCAAGCCCGAACAGAAGCACAAGCGACAAAAGCACGCACAGATGTTTTTTCATGACAGATCCTCTCCCTCTTATTTCGCTATCTGAATCTTACGCTGCTATTATAAAATCTGACTGAAAAAAAGTCAAGGCGGGAGCACGGAGGGTCCTTGACTTTCCGCCCGGGTTCCCATACAATAAAAGAAACAGAACCGCAGGAGGGTCCGACCATGGAAGCGCCGATCATAAAAAACAGTCAAAGCGTGTTTGAGCTCCCGCCGGGGGCGGGCAATCCCCGCAATTCCGAGGGCGATTTTCTGCGCCTGAAAGACGGGCGGCTGCTGTTCGCCTACTCAAAATACGTTTCGGACTCCGGCCACGACGACGCGCCCTGCAGCGTAGCGGGCGCCGTTTCGGCGGACAACGGCAAAACGTGGAGCCGCCTGCCGGGCTTTCTTGCGACCGCCGCCGAGCACGGCGTCGGGAATATTATGAGCGTGTCGCTCCACCGTCTTGCGACCGGGGAAGCCTGCCTTTATTACCTCGTCAAGCACAGCCCCGAAAGTTACGTCGTCCAGCGCCGGTTTACGGATGAGAACGCCCTGACCCTCGGCGCGCCCGAGGTCATCGTCCCCGAAAAACGGGGGATCTACTACGTCGTCAACAACAGCCGTGTCTGCCCGCTGTCGGACGGGTCTGTCCTGCTGCCGATGGCGCGGCACAGGATCGTAAAGGGAGCCGACGGACGGCACGGCGTCTACTTCGGCACGGCGGCGTTTTTTAAGGGCGGCCCGGACGGCAGGAACTGGCGGCAGGAAAGCCGCGTGCTGTCCATGGTGAACCCCGGCGCGTCCGAGACGGGCCTGCAGGAGCCCGGCGCCGTGGAGCTGCCGGACGGCACGGTGTACGGGTACTTCCGCACCGACAGGGGGTATCAGTTCGACGCAAAATCGCCCGACGGCGGCAAAACGTGGAACAACCCCGCGTCCTCAAAATTCTCGTCCCCCGACTCTCCCCTGCTCATCCGGCGCGACCCCTTTACGGGGCGGTACTTTGCCGTGTGGAACCCTATCCCCTGCTATAACGGCCGCCTGTCCCGCGTTCGGCGCTGGGTCCACGCCGGACGAAACCCGCTGGTCCTTGCCGTCAGCGACGACGGCGTCGACTTTTCGCCCTATACGGTCCTTGAGGACGAGGACGAGCACGGCTATTGCTACCCTGCCATGTTCTTTCCGGAGAAAAACGTCCTGCTCCTGTCCTACTGCTGCGGCGGTGAGGAGGACGGCACGTGTTTGTCGAAGACGAGGATCAGGAGGATAGAGCTGGGAGAAATATAAAATAGAAAAGATAAAAGATAAAATAAGGGAGGGGCTGACGCCCCTCGCCCCATTTATATATAATCGGGCAAGGACGAAGTCCTTCCATATTTCATCTTTTTTCTTTTTCTTTCATCTTTTTAATCGGGTAAGGACGAAGTCCTTCCATATTTCATCTTTTTTCTTTTATCTTTCATCTTTTTAATCAGGTAAGGACGAAGTCCTTCCATATTTCATCTTTTTTCTTTTATCTTTTATCTTTATATCAAGGCCGCCAAACCGGCCTTGGTACCCGGTACCGGCTACCACGTCGTCAGGTACCTGCAAGCGTGACGGAACCGTAACTTGCTTTCCGGCGGGGGGACTGGTAGAATATACCTGAACCCGCCGCCCGGCCCGGACTGACCGCCGGTGTCCAAGGACGGCGACTGTGCCCTGTTCCCCCGCCGCGACAAAAAGCCGGACTGACCGCCGGAGCACACGCGGCGCACCCCTTTCCCGCCGTCCTTTTCCCGCCTGACCCACCGGGACTCCCGACGGCTGCCCCTCTGACCCCGCAAAGTACGGGCGCGTCGCCGCCACCCTTGACGCGCCCGCGGCGGGCGTCAAACTGCACAATTTTTACCGTCAATTATTTACTTTCTGCCGAAAAAAGATTTATTGACTTTTAGACAGCCTTCCATTATAATAGATTCAGAATAGTGTAATTATCGGATTTCATATCCCGAGCTATTTATTCCAATGCTTTCAAAAGGAGGCAACATCTAATGAAAAAAGTATTATCCGTTTTGCTTGCCGTGGTCATGATGCTCTCCGGCATCTCCATGCTCGCCTTTGCCGAGGACACCGCCGTCGAAGTTTCCGACGCCGATCTCAGCGCGCTTGTCAATTACGCGCTGCCCTCCGGCATCAACGCCGTCGTCAAGTCCGGTCAGACTTTGACCGTACCCGCCGACAAAAACCTCCTCGTGTCCGTCGGCTCCACGCTGCTGGTTGAAGAGGGCGCTTCGCTTCTTGTCAACGGTCAGGTTTCCGTTCAGGAAAACGCTTCCCTCAAGATCGCCGGCCGCGTGACCAACGCCAACAAGATCGGCGTCCAGACCGGCGGCGAAGCCGTTGCCGAAGTTCGCTTCCCGAACCTTGCCGACTTCGCGCTGTCCGATAAGGTCTACATCAAATACGCGTTCGGCTACACCGGCGGCGCGACCGACGACCTGACCGGCCTTGAGTGGCACACCATTCCGCAGAACGAAGCCGTCTCCGTCTGGGCGCCCCTGAACCAGTACTTCTACGTCAACGCCCACATCATTGAGCCCGCCGAGATCAGCCAGTACGACGAGACCGGCAAGTACGACGACTCCAAGCTCAACGTCTGGATCAACGACGTCGAAATGCCCTACACGCAGGATCAGCACTCCATCAAACTCCTGTTCTCGGGCGACATCCGTTTTTCCATTTGGGATTCCGACGATACCTTCATCGCCGAGAGAAAGATCTCCCTGCGCTCGGGCGAAGGCTACACCGTCTACTCCCGTGACGGCCGCACTTCCGCCAACGACGGCATCGTGTACATCAAGTACGGCCAGCCCTTCTCCTTCCGCGTGGACATCGACGACGAGTACAACATGTCCGCTTACTCCGTCTACGTCGTCAAGGGCTTCTCCCTTCTGGAGTTCGATCCCAACGCCGTGCTCGACGATTCCCTGAAAGTGCAGCCCGACAAGGACGGCTATTACATGATCAACCCCGTCCAGGGCGACTACACCGTGTTTGTTCTCGGCGTCGTCAAGAACGAAACGGTCGAAAAAGTCAGCAACATCTTTGAGATGGTCAAGAACATCTTCGAGATGATCGCCAAGTTCTTCCGTCAGTTCCTTGACATGTTCAAGTTCAACTGATCGACCGACTCAAATAAGGACCCGCAAGGGTCCTTTTTGATTCTTCCGTCCTGTGCCCGCCTTATCCGCTTCGCTTTTCCGCCGTTCCCCCCCGCCTGCGCGCTTGACAGGCACGGCGGCAAACCGTATCATAAAACAAGCATTATAATAAGGAGAGGTTTTCATGAAAAAGATCCTGTGCTGTCTTTTGGCGCTTTCTCTTGCATTTTCACTGCTCACAGCGGCCGGCGCGCCCGTCTCGGCTGAAGGCGCCCCCGAGATCGTAACGTATATCTACGGGGACGTCAACGTCTACGACGCGTCAAGCGTCCTGTTCCTCACGGCGGGCGCGCAGTTCTACGCCCGGCAGGAGATCGACGGGAAGCCCTTTGATCCGCCCGCGCTCGGCGAATGGGTGTCGGTTTCCCCGACGCCGGTCACACCCGGCCCCGATCTCTTCGGACGGGAGGAACAGCCCTATTATCTGTGCACGGTGCAGGACGACATTCCCGAAAACATGGCGACGTCCGGCGGCATACTGATCGAGGACGACGAGCTCGGGTTTGTGTTTTATAAGACCTGCGGCTTTATCACCGGCCCGAAAAAAGACGTTTACGCCGAAACGAAGACCGGCGAGCGCTTTGAAGACGGAGCCACGGTGGAGCTGGCACCGGGCGAGACCCTGCTGCTGCGCTTCCATTTGACGGGCGGCGACGCGATCGCCTCCAGCGCGTGGAGCCTCGACCCCGAACAGATCCTGATTGCGGGCTGGTACGCCGATCCGCTCAGAAAAGCGGGCTTCACCGTACCAAACGACCCCGTAACGGAAGGAAACGAGATCTACGTCTCGGTCGGCGCGGGGGATCTGCAGCCCGGAACCGAGGCCGTGCTGCCGATCTGGTTCGTCCAGATGCGAAGCGTTTTCGGCGAAAACGCCCTTGGGTGGGATAAGGCCCCGGTGGTCTACCGCGGCACGCTGACCTTCCGCGTGGAGGGAGAAACCAAAACGCGCGCACCCGGCGACGCGGACGGCGACGGTAAGGTGACCGCCTCCGACGCCCGTTTGGCGCTCAGGCGTTCGGTGGATCTCGAGACCTTTGAAAAGGGCAGCGAGGCGTTCACCGCCTGCGACGTGGACGGCGACGGCAAGGTGACCGCAGCCGACGCGCGCCTCATCCTGCGCGCGGCCGTGGGACTCGAGGAACTCGGCGGGCAGACGCTGCCGGGAAAGCCCGACCTTGAAAAGCCCGACCTGCCGGAAGTCCCGACCGACCCCGGGATCCCGGTCCCGGTCGACCCGAACCCGCTCGTGGAACTGTAAAACAAAAAAAATCGTCCGGGGCGCGCTTCCTGAGGAGGCGCGCCCCGGCTTTCAGTGGTCGGACGCGGCAAAAACGCGCCCGTAAACGGCCCAATACGGTCTGAACAGCGAATCGGAGGGTTTATGCCTTACGGCTTTCGACGTCCGGCGTTATTTTCTTGCGAATTTGTGACCGTTGAACACGCCGTTGTAGTAATAGGCAAGGCTTTTTGCAAGGCTTTCGACGGGCGTCGCAAAGTCCTCTAAGATCCAGCGGACGAACAGGGCGCTGGTGCCGCCGGAGGTAAACGTAAAGGAGCGGCGGAAAATCTCCTTTTGGTTCGGGGGCAGACGGCGGGTGATCTCGCTGTAAAAGACCTTGTCAAAGCTGACCTGAATGGGAGAGTTGGTCTGCGTCAGAAAGATAAAGCGGAACATCTCCTTATTGTCCTTGACGTAGGTGAGGTACAACAGCGTTACCTCGTAAAAATCGTCCACGGTCAGATTGGTCAGGTCGGGCTTGCCGTCCAGCGTTTCCATGCAGCGGTTGATGAACGCCCGCTGGATCGCAAAAAACTCCTTGATGATCTTTTTGTGCAGGTCCGAAATGTCCGCGTAGTAGGAATAAAACGTGGAGCGATTGACGTCCGCCCGCTCGCAGAGCTCCTTGACCGAGATCTTGTTCATGTCCTTTTCCTGCATCAGCTCAAACAGCGCGTCGCGGATCACCATTTTGGAGTATCGCGTTCGCCGGTCGTCGCGTCTGTCTTCCATTTTTCATCCTCTTTTCCGTTTTGTGTTTTCCATCCTTCTGTCGGTTGCCCGACACCATGTCTATTATAACACACGTCGACGGAAAAAGCAAGAGACGATTTGATACTGTCTGTCGCAGAAAATCTGCCCCGTCCCGTAATACCGGCGTCCTTCTTTTTGACACCGGTCCCATTTTTCGATCCGAAAACGGGGAGAAGGCTCCATACGGCGGGTCCCGGCGGATCGTCCGCGCCGAGCCTTTTTCTCTTGCATTTTTTTCGGAACTATGGTACGATAAAGAAAAGGAGGAGACCAACATGGAACTCAAGATCAAGACCTTGCCTGTCAGCGAGGAAAACTATGCCGAGACCATGAAGACCAAGGTGGAGCCCTATCTCAAGGGCATCCGCGCCGAGGGGCAGGTTTCAAGTTTCGACGGTAAGAACATCCATTACGAAAAGTACGTGATCCCGAACGCCGTCGGGAGCGTGGTGCTGGTGCACGGCTTTACCGAGAGCGCTGAAAAATTCCGCGAGATGGCGTATAATTACCTCATGATGGATCTGAACGCCTTTGTCATCGACAACCGCGGGCACGGGCTTTCCTACCGCAAGCACCCCGAGGACCCCGAGACCGTGTGCGTGGACCGTTTTCAGGACTACGTGGAGGACCTGAAGGTCTTTGTCGACCGCATTGTAAAG
>CAMVBD010000007.1 GCA_947165615.1 uncultured Clostridia bacterium
TCATAAAAACAGTTTTCATCGCGCGCTGCGAAGAACCGTCTACGCGCTGGTCGTTGCTGCGGCCGTAAGTGTTCTCGTGGCGAGTTTGTTTCTGCCCGTATTGCGGATCTACGGCTCGTCCATGGTGCCGACCGTGGAAGCGGGCGACATCGTGGTCTCCTTAAAGAAAAGAGAATATCTGCCCGGGGATGTCGTCGCGCTCTACTATGAGAACCGCATCCTCGTCAAAAGGATCGTCGCGGGCGAATTCGATACCGTGGAGCTTGACGCCGACGGAAACTTCCGGATCAACGGTACGCCTCTTGACGAGCCCTATCTTGCCGCTAAGGATTTCGGCGACAATACGGATATCTCCTTTCCCTTTCAGGTTCCCGAAGACAGTTATTTCGTCTGCGGCGACAACCGCAAAGAAAGCGTTGACAGCCGTTCCTCCTCCGTCGGCTGTATCTCCTCCGAAGAGCTCGTGGGGGAGATCGTCTTTTCCGTCTGGCCGTGGCGGCGGATCGGAAAGATCCATTAAAGCATCCTCAGCGGCGAATGCCGCAGGATATATACCATCGTCTCCCTGAGATGAAAAAACAAAAGAAAGAAGGAACACGACACATGAAAAAAGTCCTTGCAGTTCTTCTGAGCCTCGCTCTGGTCCTTTCTCTTGGCCTCGTTGCCTTTGCGACCGGGACTCCCGAAGAACCCACCCAGCCTGACACCGACTCCGTTTACGACGCGGCCAACGGCGGCTTCTCCATCGTGATCGACAACGCGATCGCCGGAGAGACCTACGACGCGTACAAAGTCTTTGACGTGACCTACGCCAACGACGTGACCGCGGAGCCCGCCACCAACGCCGACGGCTCGGACGCTACGAGCGAGCACGGCGCCTATTCTTACACGATCACACCCGCCTCTCCCTGGTGGAGCGTTGTGACCGCAGGCGCCGCCCCCGAGCTGTCGACGGATCCCGTTGAGTTCACCGCCAAGAATCTGAAGTTCACCAAGTCCACCGCGAAGGATGGCGACGAGTTCATCTACGTTGTGGAGGCTGACGCCAACTTCTCCGCCTATGATTTCGCCGCTTACCTTGCCGCGAACATCCCCGCGGGTGCTGCCAAGAATTCCGCGACGGCTGTGGCGGATTCCCGCACGCAGACCGAAGAGGACATTGCCAAAAACATCCAGAGAGGCACCGCCACCATCGCCGTTCCGGGCGCAGGCTACTATTTCGTGCCCATGACCACCACGACCGGCGCGCTCTGCTCTCTCGATACCACCGAGCCCACTGCGAAGATCGTTGAAAAGAACAGTGTCCCGGACGTGGACAAGAAGGTCTCCGATAAGGCGGGCGAAGGCTGGAGCGACAAGACCGACCTTGACGTCGGCGATACCGCGTACTTCAAGATCGAAGTGACCACGGGCGTCGGCAACAACGGCGATATCACCCTGCACGATACCATGACCGAGAGCCTTACGCTCAACAGAAAGACCGGCGAAGAGGATGCGGATATCACCTTTACCATCACCGACAAGAACGGCGTCGTCGATCCCGCGAATTACACGATCACCTACGGCGCTTCCCACACCACGGGCGAAGGCGACGACGCTGTGACCACGACCTGCACCTTCGATATCGTTTTTAAGGCGGCTTACATCCTTGCTCTCGGCGACAACGAGACGATCACCGTGCAGTATGACGCCACTCTGAACGAGGGCGCGAGGATCTATCCTCTCGACAACCCCAATACCACCCACATCGACTATTCCAACCAGTCCTCCACCGAAAAGACCGTCAAGGTCTATTCCTATGAATTTGACATTGTGAAGGTCGATACCGAGGGCAATCTTCTTCCCGGCGCGGAATTCACACTGACCAGGAACGCCGCCACCAAGAGAGACGGCGAGACCGATCCCATCAAGTTCGTGAAGGAAGGCGACGGCTACCGTGTGGCCAAGGACGGCGAAGAGGGCACCACCACCATCCTCGCCTCCGAAGACGGTAAATATCACATTTACGGTCTTGACGCCGGCGTCTATACGCTGACCGAGACCAAGGCCCCCACCGGCTATAACCTTCTCAAGGACCCCGTGACGATCGTTGTCAAGGGCGTTGCCGACGGCGAACAGCAGGGCCACATCTATAACGGCAGCGGCGACAGCTGGCAGACCACTCTTCACAAAGAGACGGCCGCCGAGACCGTGACCGACGTGGATGGTCATGAGGCGACCACCGAGACCGAAAAAGTCCTTCCCGATACCGTTGAGGTTGTCAACGACACCGGCACGGAGCTGCCCAGCACCGGCGGCATCGGTACCACGATCTTCTACATCGTCGGCGGCGTGCTGCTTCTCGGCGCGGTCGTCGTTCTGATCGCAAGACGCAGAATGCGCGCGGATGCGTGATCAACAGCCATTTTCAAGCTGAATCAGCGTAAGTGTTCCTATGTGCCGGCGGGGCTTTCACGCTCCGCCGGCGTAGGGATATTTAAGGTAAAAAACGAATGGTGAGCCATGGAATGAAAGCGAAAAAGAAAAACAAGAAAAAAAGCAGTCCTCTGACGACGCTGGTGATTTTTTCCGTTTTCATAGCAGGGCTTGCGCTGCTGCTTTACCCGACGGTGAGCGAGCGGATCAACGCAAAACACGCTTCAAAGGCGATCGCGAGCTACCGAGAGCTCGTATCCGCGAAGAATGAAGACGTGGAAGCGCTGCTGAAAGCGGCAGAAGACTATAATGAAAAGCTCTTTGCAGGCGGGCAGCGGTATACCCTGTCCGCTGCACAGGAGAAGGAATATCTTTCTCTGCTTAATCTTACCGGCGACGGGATGATGGGCTATATCGAGATCCCCACACTTGGCTGTTTTTTGCCTGTGTATCACGGCACGGAGGAAAACGTTCTGAGCTCGGGCGTGGGGCACCTTGTCTGGTCATCTCTTCCGGTGGGCGGAGAAAATACCCACACGTTGCTCTCGGGACACAGAGGTCTGCCGAGCGCAAAACTCTTTTCCGAACTCGATAAGCTGCAGGAAGGCGACCGCTTTACGCTGACCGTCCTGAACCGAACGCTTGTGTATGAGATCGAGGAAAAGCGCGTCGTTCTGCCAAACGAGCTTGCCGGTCTGACGGCGGAGCCCGGACAGGATCTGTGCACGCTCATCACCTGCACGCCCTACGGGATCAATACCCACCGTCTGCTGGTGCGCGGTCGCCGCGTTTCCGAAGACGAAAGCCGCCGGCCCTTTGCCGCGGCAGAGGCCATCCGTGTGAAAAAAACCGCCGTCGCCGCGGTGATCTTTGCATGCTTCATTTTGCTTGTGCTCCTGTATATGACCGCCGACGCGATCCGCAGCCGCATCCTGCGGCTGAAAAAACAACGAACAGAGAAGAGAGAAGGGGATCGGAAATGAAAAAGGAAAAGTTCCTCAAAACCTTAAGCGTCCTGCCGCTTTTACTTTTATACATTATTATATGTGCCGTTCCCGTCACGGCGGCGTCCGCCGAGACCTGCGGTCTGACCGTTGTCGCCGCGTATGCCGATACGGGAATTGAAAACGCCGGTATTTCCGTCTGGCGTGTGGGCGAACAAAGCGGCGATGCCTACGTGTTCACCGGCGCGTTTGAAAACGCGGGCCTTTCGCCGATCACGGCCCAAACGGACGAAGCGACCTTTCGCGATGATGCACAGCGGCTGCGCGATCTCATTTCGCAAAACGGGATCGCTCCGACGGCGGAGATAAAAACCGACGCCGAGGGCAAAGCGGCGGCTGCTTCTCTTTCGTATGGCGTATATCTGATCCTTGCGGATTTTAGCGACGTCAGCGGCGAGAAAAAGTATAACGCGCTGCCGTCGCTCGTCGCGCTTCCCGAAGTGGAAGACGGCGTGCGCTCAGATTTCGTCAAAGTCCTTCTGAAGATTGAAGAGATCCCGGATGCGCCGACGACCGACGAGCCGACAACAACGCCGGACACGCCCGATGGACCCGATATTCCGAAGACCGGGCAGCTCTGGTGGCCTGTGCTCTTTGCCGCGCCGCTCGGCGTCGCGCTGCTTTGCATCGGCCTTTTCGGCAGAAAGAAGCCGGAGGCACAAAGCCATGAGCCGTAAAACGCGCGGCTTTATCCTCTTTCTCGGCGCCCTCGCGCTTCTCTTTGCACTGCTGTTAACGGCTTGGAACCTCTTTGACGCCGACAGAGCCGGAAAAGCCGCAAACGCCGTACTCGGGAGTCTCGTTGAAAACCGCACGGAAAATCCCGTCCCGGAACAGACGCTCCCCGAGAGCCTTCGGACCCTGCATAGTGTGGAGATCGACGGCAGGGAATACGTCGGGGTCGTGGAGATCCCGTCCCTCTCGCTCTCACTGCCCGTATTGCGCGACTGGAGCTATGAAGGGCTGAAGATCTCGCCCTGTCGGTATTCCGGTTCTCCGTATACAAACGATCTTGTGATCTGCGCGCACAATTACGTTTCCCACTTCAGCGCCCTTCGATGGATCGATATGGGCGTTGACGTTTATTTCACAACGGTCACCGGCGAAAGCTTTCGTTATGTGACCGTCAACCGGGAAACGCTCTACCCGACCGAAGCCGAAAGAATGAAAACGGCCGACGGTTGGTCGCTGACGCTCTTCACCTGTTACACAGGCGGGTATTCCCGCTGCGCGATCCGCTGTGAGCGCGCGGACTGAAAAACGGCAGCATTGAAATAAAAACTTCCCCAATATAAGGTGGGTGAACCCTATGTCCGAAAAATGGATTCTGAAGACAGAAGATCTCTCCTCCGTGCATAAAAGGAGGGTATGGTGGTATCGCGTCGTCAGCGTGCTGGCGGCGCTGGCCGTGTTTGTCACGACATATATCCTCATTCTTCCGGCGCTGACGCTGACCAACGAAACCTTCTGCGGGTACGAAGAGCACACGCACGGCGAGTCCTGCTTTAACGCCGACGGCGAGCTGATCTGCGAAAAGCCCGAGCACATACACACGCTCATTTGCCATTCCGACCCCGAGGCGGATACGGAAGAGGAGAAGGATTGGGAAGAGATGTTTATAAACGTCGCCCTGACGGACGACGCGAGAGCGAATCTTCTTGCCGTTGCCGGGACACAGCTCGGTTATAAAGAGAGCAAGGACAATTTTTCTGTCGACGAAGAAGAAAACACCCACGGGTATACGCGTTATGGCGCGTGGGCGGGCGAAGCCTACGCGGACTGGAACGCCGAGTTCATCGCGTTCTGCTTAAAGTACGCCGGCGTCCTCCCCGAAGGGATAAAAGAAGACGCCTCACCCGAAGACTACCTTCTCTGGCTGAACGCCGTCGCCGACGCCGAAGACCTCTCCTCCGCCGACGAAGCCGCGGCGGGCGACATTGTCCTTACCTCCGACGAAGACGGCGCAGTCCGGTTCGGCGTCGTTACCGAAAACCGGAACGCTGTTCTGCAGGTGATCTTCGGCGATATGAAAAACGAAGTCTCCGCACTGAAGCTGAATGCCGTCGATCCGAAGATCGTGGGCATCGTCTCTCTTGAAAACGCCGACGTTACCGTGGCAGCCGAAGAGGAGAGCGAGGAACCCACCACAGAAGAACCTGCCACGGAAGAGCCCACCACCGAAGAACCCACCACCGAAGAGCCCACCACCGAAGAGCCTACCACCGAAGAGCCTACCACCGCGGTGCCGGAAACCAAGCCCGCTCCCGCAAAAACTCCCGAAAGGGTCACCTCCGGGACGATCGCGGACCTTCGCCCCGCCGCAGAGTTGCAAAACACAGGCAGCGTCGTTGCCTCCGGCAGCGTGAATAACAATATGACCTGGACGCTCTATGAAGACGGGGAGCTCGTGATCTCCGGCACGGGCGGAATGAACGTGGTCCCGTGGCGTCCGACATATAATGACGCGATCAAAAAGGTCACGATCGAAGAGGGCGTCACGTCCGTCGGCAACAGCGCCTTTTCCGGCTGCGAAAACCTGACGGAAGTCTCTCTGCCTTCCACTCTTACGACCATCGGCGACTCCGCCTTCCAGGACTGCACGGGGCTGACCGAAATGCAGTTCCCCGCCGCCCTCACGTCCGTCGGCAGAAACGGCTTCAACGGCTGCACCGCTTTGGCCTCCATCGATTTCCCGGCGGACGGAAATATCAACAGGCTGTACCCCGCGGCCTTCTACGGCTGCACGTCGCTCACCGCGGTCTCGATCCCCGCTTCCATGCAGATCCTCGATACCTCCGCGTTCGGGAACTGCTCCGCGCTGGAAACCGTCGACTTCGCTGAAGGCTCGGTCCTGACGCGCGTGGTCAACGCCACGTTCCAGAACTGCACCTCGCTCAGGTCGATAACGCTGCCGCCCACCGTGACGGAGCTGTCGCAAAACACGTTCAACGGCTGCACGTCGCTTGAATCCGTCACGCTTTCGCCGAAGCTCACGTCGATCGGCATCGGCGCCTTTAGCGGCTGCACCTCTTTGACAGAGGTCATTTTCCCCGAGGGGTCCGTGCTGACGTCGCTGAGCAACGGCGCCTTCCAGAACTGCAGCTCTTTGGAAACGATCACACTGCCGGATTCCTTAACGACGCTCGGGTCGACGGTCTTCAGCGGATGCACTTCGCTGAAGACCGTCGGCGTGCCGGATTCCCTGACAGCGATCGGCTCTTCCGCCTTTTCCAACTGCACGTCGCTTTCCTCTTTCCGTTTTCCTGCATCGTTAAGGACGATCGATAACAATGCTTTCTATAACACCGCCACGTTGGAAGAAGCGGACTTTTCCGCCTGTTCTTCTTTAACGACGCTCGGTCAGTCCGCCTTTTATCAGAGCGGCATCAAAACGCTCGATCTGTCAAACTGTTCTTCCCTTACAAGTATCCCTGCCTACTGCTTTGAACTGTGTAAGAATCTTGAAACTGTGGATTTCACCGGCTGCACGGCGCTGACAACGGTTGGCTATCGCGCCTTTGAAGGTGACTCTGCGCTCAAGGGGATCGATTTCTCCTCCTGCACCGCGCTTAAGTCCTTCGATTCGCAGGTCTTTTCCGAGTGTTCCAATCTCCAATATGCAAACTTTACCGGCTGTGAGAGCCTGACGACCTTCGCGGCGCAGGACTTCCAGTTTTGTTCGAAGCTCGAAAGCCTCGACTTTTCCGGCTGCACAAATCTTACCTCTTTCTCCTATAACAATTTCCGCAACTGTACGTCTCTGAAAACCGTCAGCTTTGCGGGCTGCGAAAAGCTGACGTCGCTCAGCTACGGCACATTCCCGAGCTGCCCTGCGCTCGAAACGGTGGATCTTTCCGGCTGCGTTTCCCTTAAAGCGCTGGAACAGGGCCTTTTCCAGAATTGTACGTCCCTGCGCTCCGTCAACCTTTCCGGCTGCACGGCGATCAAAAGCATCGACAACAGCGCGTTTTATGGCTGTACGAGCCTGCAGGAGATCGATCTTTCGGATTGTTCGGGAATAACAACGATCGGGCCTTCTGCCTTCTCCGACTGCAGCTCGCTGCGTGAGATTGACTTCTCCGGTATGACGTCCCTGACAAGCATCGGCAGCAACGCGTTTTATAAATGTTCAAAACTCCAGACCGTCGATCTTACCGATTGCTCCGCCCTGACGACGATCGGCTCCTCTGCGTTCCAGAACTGTTCCAGTTTGAACAGCGTCATCCTTGACGGCTGCACGAGTTTGAGAACGATCGGTGCGTCGGCGTTTGCTGCTTGCTCCTCGCTGAGGGAGATCGATCTTTCATCTGCAAGAGATTCTCTTGTCACGATCGGTCAGCTTGCGTTTACAAACAGCGCTCTTGTAGAAATTGACCTCCACGATTTCAAACAACTCACGACCGTTGATATTCAGGCTTTTGACGGTTGTCAAAAATTGGAGATTGTCAATTTTAATGGCTGCTCAGCCTTAAAAAGTCTCGGCGGAAACAGCTATACGACAGCCCGTCAGTTTTACAATACGCCGGTCCTGAAACTTTTGGATCTGCGCGGCTGTTCTTCTCTGGAGACTATCGGCAGCGAGTCCTTCTCCACCACGCGCACCACGCTGACCGTTCTGCTGGACGGCTGCACGTCGCTCAAATACATTTACAGCTACGCCTTTGCCGGGCACGGCGCCGCTGTTGAGCTGGATCTGAGCCAATTGTCTTCCCTTGAGCTGATCGGCAGCAACGCATTTGTCCGCTGCAAATTCATAGGCACGCTGGCGATCCCCGAAAAGGTCAAAACCATCGGGTCGTATGCCTTCGGCAACAATACGGGGTACGGCAACTGGAACCAGTTTTCAAAAATCGATCTCTCAAAAAGTGAAAGCCTTGAAACCATCGGCAGCTACGCGTTCGGGTATCTTCCCGTCAGGGAAGTTGACTTCTCCGGCTGTACGTCCCTTGTCAGCATCGGGACCGGCGCGTTCAGAAACGATCTGGCGCTGAAAACCGCGGATCTTTCAAACTGCGTATCCCTCACCACCATCGGCGACGCCGCCTTCCGCGACTGTACGGCACTCGAGGAAGTCACGATCCCCGTGTCCGTCACCTCCCTCGCCGAGACCGCCTTTATGAATGATTCCGCGGTCAAAAAGCTGACGTGGAACGCAGCGGACTATCCCACGGCCCTCGGCGCAAAAACCTTCACCACCGCCAACGGCTTCTCCAACGGCTATGAGCTGCATATCGGCGCGGATACAAACGCGCTGCCCGAAAACTTCTTCAACGCCGTCTCCTCCTGCGGGGACATCTACTTCGACGGCGAGAATGAAGTCCTCTCCATCCCGGCCGCCGCTTCCGCCGGCGCGCCCGCGCCCATTTCCGGCATCGACGGCATGTGCTACGTCGACGAGTACGGCGTGGTTTACGAGCTTTCGGACGACG
This sequence comes from uncultured Clostridia bacterium, assembly GCA_947165615.1. Taxonomy (GTDB): domain Bacteria; phylum Bacillota; class Clostridia; order Oscillospirales; family Acutalibacteraceae; genus RUG806. The sequence goes on from CAMVBD010000007.1 coordinate 8,849, forward strand.
GCAGCACCGCTAAAGTCGCCTACTGTCCGCCCGGAATCACCGAGTATACCGTGCCCGCGCACATCACTGTGGGCGGCGAAGAGATCCCCGTGATCGGCGTCAATCCTTCCGCCTTCATTCTTGCGCGCGACTTGACGCACGTCACCTTTGAAGACGCCTCCGCGATCACCGAAATGGGCGCCTCCGCCTTCTATGGCGTCGGCACCCTCACCGCCGTCACGGACGCCGCCTCCGGCAGGACCGAGACCTCTGTCTCCGGGGCGGTTGCGCTCTTCACGAACGCCGTCGTCGGCTCGAGCGTGTTCAAGAACACCGGCCTTACGGACGACTACACCGACCGCCCGTGGACCGACGGCAATCTCGTGCCGGAGATCAAGTATAACGACGGGGAGCTGCGGCTGGAAGTCTCCGTGCCCGCGCAGAATTCCGTCCAAGGCGCCGGATGGACGCTCGTGGACGGCGAATATCGGTATCTGACCGGCGCGTACTATAACGCGGTGGTCTCCGCCGCCAACGACGCGAACCATCCCGTCACTGCCCGCGTGTATTTCGACTTCTCCAATATCAACCACATCGGTATGGATACGTCCTTCGTCATCGAAGGCTCCGACATCGCCGTGACTCTGCACGACACCGACGACCCCGACGTCAAATACTATGAGTTTACGCTGGCAGAAGGCGAGACCGCAAGCTTTTCGCTTTACACTACCTTCCCGTCTCCAAACACGCCCGGCGGCAATCTGCACATCTGGGTGACCCATCCCGAGGATGAGGACGCCGCGCCCGGCCCCGCCCGCCTTGCCCCTGAAGACGACTATATCGGCGTTGAATGGGTAACGCGGCGGCAGGACAGAAAGGTGACGAAAACCTACAGCGGAACGGCGCTGAAGGCTATCGGCGACGGCGAAGGCGGTCCCATTGCCGGGATCACCGCAGCCGCATGGACCGTGGGCATCCCCAATACGGGGGAGACCGCCGACCCGAATTACGGCAAGGACCTCTGCTATGAAGTAAAACTCACCGATACGCTCACGCTGCCCGAGGCCGTGCATTGGAACGATACCGTTCTTGCCGCCCTGAACGCCGGGCACTACGAAACGCGGACCGCTGTCAGCGGGACCAACCGCGTCGGGTATCTTACCGTCACGGATGAAGAGGGCGTGCGCAGTACCGCCTTGTCGATCACCGTTCCGAATACCGCCACGCTCAACGATTTTTCCATTGAGCCCGTTACGAACGAGGGCGGCGAGATCGAGACCGTCATCCTCCACTGGACGCTCAAGGCGAAGACCGAGAACAAGGAGCTCGCTACGGCCGCCACCACGATCAGCATTCCCGCGAACGTCCTTACGCTGCATCTGGACGAACTGCAGGAGAACTACGGCGAGATCGTTTTCCCGCTCATCCTTCCCGTGCATAACGAGGCGGAGGCGGCGTTCAGCTACCGCTATTCCGAGAAGATCGAATCAGCCGCCGCCGCGGACAACGTGATCACCGCGCCCGCCGCGAACCTGACCTTCGCCAAGGCCAGGGCCTCCGGCACCAGCGCGAACTACACGACCTATATGGGCCTCGACGAGACCTTTACCCTCACGGTCAGCAACCTGAACACCGGCAGCACGACGGGTCTCAGGTCTGTGACCGACCCCATGACAATGTTCATGTATATCAAGCCCGAGAACATGGAGCGGATGTTTGCCGACCCCTACGGCAAACGCCTCACGATCACCATCTCGAATGCCGAGCTTTATACGCCCTTTGCCGTTGAAGGCATCGGGATCGACGGCTCGCCCGTCATCCTCGACCCCGAGAATTCCGATACCGCGGGGCCTGTCGCCACAGCGCAGACCATCGTTATCCGCCCTGAGGAAGAAGGCTACGCCGTTTATGTGGAAGGGCAGACGCCCGCGGTCTACGAGACCGTGCGCGAGGGTCTCGACGCCATCGGCTACGTTGTGACCGGCGGCGACCTCTATACAACGACCTGGACCTTCACAGAAGAAGACTCGCCCTTTATCTTCTACGGCGGCATGACCGTCAATCTGCCGATCTATCTGTCGCACAAGACCTCTCTCGGTCTGCTTACGCAGGACTGGCACCACCACTACGACTGTGAAAACGACTGGATCGGCACCATGTCGAACACCGCCCGGATGTATTACGATACGCCCTCGGGCGAGACCCGTTCCCTGAGCGCCTCCGCTCCCACCTATAAGCTGCGTTACGACCTTACCATCGGGAAGGGAATGACCAGAAACGGCGAAGAAGTGGTGAAGCCCGACAAGGTGAACTTCGCCGACGGCGACGAGCTGACCTACACCCTGCGCGTGCGCAACCGCGGCGCCGCCATTACGGATATGCCGCTGGTGGACGATTCCACCGGCGCACAGGTCATCCTTGTGCCTGTTGACGGGAATGAAGACGTCGACTGGGGCGCCTCCGGAACACCCGACGTCTATACCGCGCTCGACGGCTCGCTCTGGTACGTTCTCGACAGAGAAGGCGAGTGGCATAACGTGACCGTGGGCGTGGACGAAGCCGGCAAGGTCTGTATCGCCGATACCGTTTCGGTCGAACATACCTTCGACGCTTACGGGGAAATTTCGGGCTACACTACGCAGATCAAGTGGTACTATCCCACCTTCCCCACGACCGGCACGACCGCCGCATCCTACAAAACCGTAACTTACCGCGCGCTGGTGCGCACGAACAAGCACGTCCAGTACAGTTTCCACAACACCGGCTGGATCAACGACAAGCCCGGCGACCGCCTTTATGCCGAGGTCGGCGCCGGCGGCTCCATCCTCCTCTTTGACAAGCAGATCGTCACCGCGAACGCGAATATCGACGGCCACACCGCCGGCGAGACTCTCGCGCCGAACGATTATTCCGCGCTCACCGAGAAGAATCACATCGTGACCTACAAGATCACGCTGAAGAGCGACGGCGAGGGCAAGATCCTTCTCCGCGGCAATGACATCTTCGACCGTCTGCCCCAGACCTTCGGCATTTTCGACTGGTCACAGGCGAACGTCACCCTCTCTTACCGCACGGACGACCCCGAGCACGTCTTCTTCACGGGCATGGACGACTGGTACATTTCCACCGCGTCCCCCATTCCCTCATTCTGGGAAGACGACGTCACGGGACAGTTCTATATCCGCTGGCCCTCGACCTCGTCTGTTGAGTTCACCGAAGTCGCAACGGCCTATCTCTACGTTACCCTCAATTTCACCGACGCGTGGGAAGCGTACTGCCTTGCTTCCGCGGGCAACTCGGTTGAAAACGTTGTCTACGTCAACGATTATCCCGAAAACGTCGTTCATGATATCGTCGGGCAGGGGAGCGTGGTTCTGCAAAAGGGCGTGAATCTCATCCGCAAAGCCGGACTCTCGAAGACCCGCGAATTTTACGACAACGCCTATTCGCACCTTGAGTATTACGTCGTTTTGTATAACGGCGGCAATACCCGCCTTTACCTGCAGGATATGGTCGATACGCTCCCACGCGGCTTTGCCTTCCGCCGTGTGGACGCGTACTCTGACGCTTATTACAACGACACCAGAACGAACTACTCGACAACGACCTACAGCGACTGGGATCTTACCGGCAGTAATCCCAAAACTCTGCCGGTGCAGTTCAGCGACGAGCATTTCAACGTCCGCTTCAAGTCCGTTGCCGTCAGCGCTGCCGTTACGGGCGACAGGCTTGTCTTCCATCTCACCGGAAGCAAGACCGACGACAGATATGCCGCCTACGATGAAAACTACGACGCTTATTATCTGCGTACCGGCGAAGCGATCGTTTTCTGCTATACGGTGGCGATCGAT
>CAMVBD010000008.1 GCA_947165615.1 uncultured Clostridia bacterium
TCGATCCCGAGTTTTTCGGACAGGATCGTCGTACTGCCGGACAGCGTGTTGACCCGCTGGCGCTTGGACAGATACTTCGAAAAATCAAAACCGGCCTCGCTGACCGTCAAAAAGTCGATAAAGCGGGAGGCGACGTCGTCCAGAAGCGCTTCGTCCTCCTTGTCGGGGATCAGCGTATACTGCAGTCCGTAGAATTTGCCGTATGCCTTCATGGTATCGTTGTAGCCGAGGCTCATGGAAAAACGCAGGGCGTCGCGCTCAAAATTCAAAAACGTGCCGAGGTCCCGGGAGGGCTTGACGTACTTGACGCGGGGATGGTGGATGTACCCCTCGTGATTTTTCTCGGTCTTCAGATCCAGCACCAGCACTTCGTTTGCGCCGAGTTTGAACGCCGTTGCGACCGGGATGTTGTCGTAATAGCCGCCGTCCACATAGTCCTCGCCGTCCACGTTCATGACGGGAAAGACCGGATAGGCGGCGCCGGAGGCCGCAAGCCATTGCCAGGCGTCAGCGCCGTAGGGGCGCATGTCCTCCTTGGTGACTTCACGGGGCGTAAAGGACGGGTAGCGGACGGTCATGAGCGCGTAATCGACGTCGGAAGAAAAAAACTTTTCCGGGTCAAAATAACGCCTGAGGTTTTCATGGAAGGGCGTCACGTCCGCGCCCTTGGAGTTGATGAAGGTCCGGATAAACGGGATCAGCTGATCGCGCTGCGAAAAGATCCCGTCCAGCGATTTGTCAAAATTGATGCCGTTTGTCATGATGCGGTCGGCAGTCAGGCTTTCCCACATTTCGTAGGCGGCGTCAAAATCGTCCTGCACGTAGAAGCCGGCGTTGATGGAGCCGATCGACGTGCCGCAGGCGATCTGAAAGGTCTCGCCGAGTTCCCTGAGCGCCTTCCACGCGCCGATCTGATACGCGCCCTTGCTGCCGCCGCCGGCAAAGACGAGGGCTTTTTTATGTTCGCTCATATCTGTCTCCTTACCGGAACTCTTCGAGGTCCGCGTTCAGCAGCCGCAGACGCACCGCGCGCAGGGGCGCGGCGGACGTACCGAGATACGCGTTGACGGCGTCGGTCAGCTGCTGGGGGTTGAGGTTCATGACGGAGCCCGCGGGCAGAACGACTTTCAGGCGCAGGGCGTCTTCGGTCTCTTCCAGCGACCAGGAATGGATACACTCTGAGACATTGACTTTTTTCATCACTTTCCTGCCGCCGTGCTTGCCGCTTTTTTCGGTTTCGAGGGCGCCGGAGTCCAGCGCTTCTTTCAGAGAATCCGCGTTCATTTCGGAGGGGTCGTAGGTGACAAGGTACTCGCCCCACGTGATCTCGGAGGGCTTCATGACGGGTTTTGTTGCCGCCTCCACGAAAAGGCCCTCTGGCAGAGAGGCGTTGAGTCTGTCCCGCACCTCCTCGGGCGTGACGGCGTCGTCCGTAATGCGTACGTCGACCGGCTCTTTCTCCCCTTCCACGCCGAGCGAGAGCGCCAAAAGGAACGAGATGTAGGGATGGGGATTGAAACCCTCGGTGTACCAGAGCGGGATGTTTGCCCGCCGGACCGCCCGGGTCATGAGCCGAAACATATCCAGATGGGACACAAAGCGGATGCGTCCGCGTTTGGAAAGCCAAAGCCTTACCTCATACATCGCAGTGTCCTCCGTTGAGTTTATTCGCGCCGCAGCCCGCGCACTTATTGTGGCAGTTGTCGGTCGTTTCGGCGCGTTTGGCCTTTTCACTTTCGCGCATCAGGTATTTTTTCGGAATGCCGTAGTTCAGATGGTCCCACGGCAGAACCTCGTCGTAATCCCGTCTGCGGTTGGCGTAAAAGCGCGGATCGAGGACGAGATCGTGAAAGACCTCCATCCACGTGTCAAATCGATAGTATTCGCCCCAGGAGTCGAACGTACAGCCGCGTCTCCACGCTTCCTCAATGACGGCGGAAAGGCGGCGGTCGCCGCGCGCGAGCACGCCCTCGAGGAAAGAGGTCTTGATGTCATGGAAGGAGACGTTGATCTTACGGGACGGCAGGGTCTCTTTCAGGTGGCGCTGCTTATGGTCCAGTTCTTCAGGCGTCGCCTGCGGCTCCCACTGGAAGGGGGTAAAGGGCTTCGGCACAAAGGAGGACGCCGACACGCCGACGGTCACGCCGCGGCCCTTCGGCTTATCGGGATTCTGATAGTACGCGTCGACGACCTTTTTGGCAAGGGTGCCGATGCCCTCGACGTCCTCGTCCGTCTCGGTGGGAAGGCCGAGCATAAAGTAGAGTTTGACGGCGGAATAGCCGCCGGAGAAAGCAATGTTTGCGGTCTCGAGCATTTCCTCTTCCGTCACGTTTTTGTTGATGACGTCGCGCATGCGCTGGGTACCGGCCTCCGGCGCGAAGGTAAGGCCTGAGCGGCGCACGGATTTGAGTTTTTGCAGCAGTTCGTCCGAGAAATTGTCGACGCGCAGACTCGGCAGCGCGACGTTGACCTTTTCGCCGGGCGTCCAGTCCAGCAGAAGGTTCAGAAGCTCCTCGATGCGGGTATAGTCCGAGGACGACAGGGAACAGAGGGAAATCTCGTCATAACCGGTCTCGTGGATGAGGCCCTTGCACTGCTCGTTGATGACCTCTGGGCTTTTTTCACGGATGGGCCGGTTGAGAAAGCACGCCTGACAGAACCGGCAGCCGCGGATGCAGCCGCGGAAGATCTCATGCGTGACGCGGTCGTGCACCACGTCAATAAACGGGACGACAAAGCTTTTGGGGTAATAGACGTTGTCAAGGTCCCGGATGATGCGCTTGGTAACGACGGCAGGCGCGCCGTCCTTGGGCGTGATCGCGGCGACGGTCCCGTCCGCGTTGTAGGAGATCTCGTAAAGCGAGGGGACGTATACGCCGGGAATCTTTGCCGCTTCGCGCAGGAATTCTTCCTTTGTGGAGCCGCGTTTTTTGTGAACGGCGTACAGGTCCATGATCTCGCTGTTGACCTCCTCCCCTTCTCCGAGCGAAAACAGGTCGAAGAATTCCGCGATGGGCTCGGGATTGCAGGCGCAGGGGCCGCCGCCCATGACGATGGGGGCAAGGTCCTTGCGGTCGGCTGCCTTGACCGGAAGACCGGCGAGGTCCAGCATGTTGAGGATATTCGTATAGCACAGTTCGTACTGCAGCGTAAAGCCGATAAAATCGAAGTCCCGGATCGGGTCGCCGCTTTCGAGCGCATACAGCGGGATGTTCTGTTCCCGCATTTTCTGTTCCATATCCGGCCACGGCGCAAAAACCCGTTCACACCAGGTGTCCGGGCGCTCGTTGGCGATGGCGTAAAGGATTTTGATGCCGAGGTGGCTCATGCCGATCTCATAGGAGTCCGGGAAACAAAAGGCGTAGCGGATGTCTACCGCGTTTTTATCCTTCATGACCTGTCCCAGCTCCCCGCCCGTGTAACGCGCGGGCTTTTGCACGGTCGGCAGCAGTTTTTCAATTCTGGGATCCAAAGAAACCACTTCCTTTATTTTTATTGTAACATATCCGGAAGCGGTTTGCAAGAGGCGAAGGCGACAAAGCGGCGCCGCCCGTTCAGGCCCGGCGAAAGAAACGTCCCGGCAGACGGAACAGCCGGAAGGCGGCATATACGGCAAAGCCCCAAAGGAACAGCGCGTTGGCGCCGGCGAGCGTGAAAACGCCTGACGATAAAAACAGCCCCGCCGTCAGCGCAAGATCCAGACGCCGCTGGCCGCGGCTCAGAAAAGCCGCCTTTCCATGGAGGATCAACAGGACCGCCAGCGCTCTGCCGCCGTCCAGGAATGAAAGCGGCAAAAGGTTGAGGAGTCCAAGCGTCAGATTCAGGAGCACGCCCTCGCCCGTCGGCAAAGAAAAAAGCCGACCGCAGAAAAAGAGCGCCGCCGAGAGGACCAGATTGACAACAGGCCCCGCAAGGATACTGACGAGCGCCTTTTTCGGCGGCAAACGGTCGATTTCCCTTCCCGCAATCGCGGCGCCGCCGGGCAGGAGGCTCAGGGTCAGGTCCCTGCATCCGGCGGACAACAGGCAGACAAGATGTCCCGCCTCATGTAAAAAGGCGCTCAGGAAAAAAGCCGCCGCCCGAAGAGGCGACGACGAGGACAGAGCGAGGACCAGAAAGGCTGCAAAGAAAAAGGTGATCCGGAGTTTCAGCCTACCGAAGCGCAGTTCCACCGGAAGCGCCCTCCAAAAAAGCGGTCGGATCGGTTTTTTCCCCACCGACGTGCAATTCAAAATGCAGATGCGGACCGGTCGCAAGCCCCGTATGTCCGACAAAGCCGACGACGTCGCCCTTTCGCACCGTCTCGCCCGTCTTTACGTTGACAGCGGACAGATGGCAGTACAGCGTCTCCCGGTCCCCGGTATGACGGAGTTTTACGTAATTGCCGCTCATCTCCCCGACGCCGACGCCGACGACTTCTCCGTCCAGGACCGCAAGCACCGGCGTCCCTTCCTCCGCGCCGAGATCCACGCCGGAGTGGAACCGCGTTTGGCCGTAGATCGGGTGGGTCCGCTCCCCGTAGCCGGAAGTCATGCTTCCCGAGACCGGCAGAATAGGCGTCTCGGTGTTCAGCGTCAGCGGGACCGGCGTCAGGGCGGCGGCGGGAAGCGCGGCGCCCGTTCCCGTCTGCTCTGCGGCGGAGGCGGCGGATACGGAGGGCTCGGCGTCCGGCTCGGAAGACGGTTCGTTCTTTTCGGAAGTTTGGTCCTCCTTTTTTTCGTATCCGCTTCCGATGTCAAAAAAGCGCAGGGGCTCTTTTCCGTAATCCCCGGCGTTCAGGCTGTCAAACTCTGTCCGCATCCGGGAGAAAGACTCCTGTCGGTAAAAGGCCGTAAACAGCAGGACGGCCGCGATCAGGATGCAGATCCCCGTCTGCAGAAAAGTCAGAGAGATAAACGGGTCCCGCTGTTTTCCGGGCTTTTTTTCCGCACGCATAAAAAAACTCCCCCTTGTCCCTAAAGCGTATGCGCGGGAAAGGGGGATTATGACGGGGTTCAGCGATAGACGCGCACGGTATCGTTATAGGCGGCGACGATACCGTGGAGCATTTCGGTCTGCGAAAAATCATCCCGGTATGCGATGTTCATTTCTCGCATCATGCTGAGGTTTTCGACCGGCAGGACGGAGATTTTGCCTTTTTTGATCTCGTCCAGACACGCGGATCTCGGCAGGATGGAAATGCCGAAGTCCCGGCGGATCAGATCCTTGATGGTCGCGACGTTGTCGAGTTCCAGAATCACGTTGAAGTCGGAGACGTTCATGTTGTTCGATTCCAGATGCGCGACGAACAGGTTGCGGGTCCCGGAGTTCGGCAGGCGCAGGATCAGACGCTCCTTTTTGAGTTCCTGCAAAGTGACCATGCTTTTTCCCGCCAGCGGGTGCGTCGGGGAGACCGCGGCGATCAGGTAGTCGGTATCGAGCAGCAGAAAGCGCAGCGACGGGTCCTGCGTGCGGCCTTCCACGACGGCGATGTCAAGTTCATAGGTTTTAAGCATCTTATAAAGATTGCTTATAGAGTCCGTAATCATTTTTATACTGACGCCCCCGTTTTCGGCGGCGTATTTCGCAAGCGCCTCCGCAATGGGGTTGGACTCCGCCGTATGGGTAATGCCGACGGTCAGGTGGTCGATGGAAAGCCGGGCGTCCGAAAGATCCTGCACCAGCGTATTCTCCAGCGCGATCATTTTCTGGGCGCAGCGGATCACTTTTTTCCCGGGCTTTGTGACGATCAGCTTGCCGCCGACCCGTTCGAAGATTTTGACGCCCAGCTCGGATTCCAGGCTTTTGATGTGCTGGCTGACGGCGGGCTGCGTAACAGACAACTGCTTTGCCGCGCCGACGAACGAGCCGCACTGGTACACGGCGACCAGAGAATAGAGTTTCGGTTCGATCATACAGACTCCTTTATATAACGATTTGTTATATCTGTGTAAAAAATAATAACTTGACATTATCTCATAGATTTAGTAGAATTATATAGTATTCGAAAAGAAAAATCAACCGTTTCATAAACTTTTCTGACCATTTGCCGGGACTTCCCCGGCGATTGTCTTTTTCTTTTTATCCCTGTTTTCGACTTTTTCAGAAAGGAAGCGACCCTCTTGGCGTCCAAAAAGGATCTGTTTGAAAACAAGTCCGTGCTTTCCGCCGTGCTGAACCTTGCGCTGCCTTCGATCATGGGGCAGATCATTCTGGTCATTTACAACATGGCGGACACCTTTTTTGTCGGGCTTTCCGAAAGCGACGAAATGATCACCGCCGTGACCGTGTGCATGCCGGCTTTCATGTTTTTGTCCGCAATCTCCAACCTGTTCGGCGTGGGCGGCGCCAGCGTGATCGCGCGCGCCCTCGGGAAAGACAACGACGTCAAGGCGCGCAGGACCTCCGCCTTTGCGGTCTGGGGCTGCGGCGCCGTCTCCCTGATCTACTGTCTCGGCGTCCTTGCCGGAATGAACGTCTTTATTGATCTGCTCGGCGGCTCAAATCCGGTCGTCCATGAAAACGCGAGAGCATACATGCTGACGGCGGTTGTCATCGGCGGCGTTCCGACGGCGCTCAACACCCTGTTTTCCCATCTGATCCGCTCCCGCGGCAATTCTTTGCAGGCCAGCATCGGGATCGCCATCGGCGGATTATTGAACGTGATCCTTGACCCTTTGTTTATGTTTGTGGTAGTGGGCATGGAAAACGCGGCGCTGGGCGCAGCCATCGCCACGGCGATCTCAAACGTCGCCGCACTCGCGTATTACGTCCTGATCCTCATCCTGCAAAAAGACAAACTTTCCATCCGTGTACGCCCCTCGATGGGGATGTTCAAAGAAAGCATTCCGCACGACGTCTTTTTGGTCGGCACGCCGGCGTGTCTGATGACCCTGTGCGAAAACATCTCCTACGCCATTCTTGACAACCTGATGAGCGCGGTCACTGTCGCGGACGCCGTTGCGGCGCAGGCGGGCGTCGGCGTCGCCAAGAAGGTCAATATGCTCGCCCACTCCTTTGTGCGCGGCATGGCGCAGGGCGTGCTGCCGCTGATCGGATACAATTACGCCAGCGGCAACCGAAAGCGCATGAAGAGCGTCATCTTTGTTTCAGGCAGCATCAGCATCGCGCTGGCTCTTGTTTGTCTGTCGGTGAACCTGCTGTTCAGCAGACAACTTGTCGGCGTCTTTATCCAGACAAAAGGAGATTCCCTGCGGTACGGCGCCGAGTTCTTGCGTATTTTGACCATTGGCGCGCCGTTTTCCGCCGCGGCCTACGCCGTCATCTCCTTTTTCCAGGCGACAGGCAGAGGCGGCAAGAGTCTCATCCTCGCCCTGCTGAGAAAGGGCATTCTGGACATTCCGCTGATGTTCATTCTGCAAGCCTTTCTTCCGATGTACGGGATCGTGTGGGCAACGCCTATTGCCGATATCCTGTGCTGCGGCGTGTCCGTCGTTTTGTTTGTCATTTTCATCAACCGCCACGGCCAGAACAAAGGGATCCACAAAGAAGTCGCGGCATCGGCGTAATCTGTTCATAAAAGGGTCCGCTTCCGTTTTTCGGAGGCGGACTTTTTTTGCGGCAATCGGCAACGGGACTTGATTTTTGGACTGTGCTGCCGTATAATGGACGGCGAAACCACTCCGGAGGAACGCCATGACACTGCTGCTTTGCATCATCTATATCGGCTTTATCAGCCTTGGACTGCCGGACTCCCTGTTCGGCACGGCCTGGCCGACTTTACAGGGGCAGTTCGGCGTGCCGCTGTCGTGGGCGGGGATCGTGACCATGACCATTTCCGGCGGGACGATCCTGTCTGCCCTGCTTTCGGACCGACTGACCTACCGATTCGGCGCGGGCAAGGTGACGGCGGTCAGCGTGCTGATGACGGCAGCGGCGCTGATCGGATTTTCCCATGCCTCCGCGTTTTGGATGCTGGTGTTGTTTGCCGTGCCGCTGGGTCTTGGCGCCGGCGCCGTGGACGCGGCGCTGAACAATTTTGTCGCCCTGCACTACTCCTCCCGTCATATGAGCTGGCTGCACTGCTTTTGGGGCGTCGGCGCGTCCATGAGTCCGTACGTCATGGGCTTTTGGCTGGAACGGGACCTCAGATGGGACAGAGGGTATCTGACCGTCGGGCTTGCGCAGTTGGTCTTGACCGTTTTGCTGTTCGCAAGTCTTCCGCTTTGGAAAAAGGCAAACCGAAACGAAAAGCCGGAAGAAGCCCGCACCGCGCCGAAAAAACTGAAAGACCTGTTCCGGCTGCGCGGCATTTTCGCGGTCCTGTTTTCATTCCTCGCCTACTGCACCGTGGAGGCAACGGCTTTTGCCTGGACGAGCACCTATCTTGTCAAAGAACGCGCTTTATCTGTGGAAGACGCCGCGCGGTACGCCTCCCTCTTTTATCTCGGCATGACGCTCAGCCGGCTGCTGACGGGGTTTGTCGCGGACAGACTTGGGGATCGCAAAATGATCCGCCTCGGGTATACCGTCTGTTTTGCCGGTCTTGCCTTGATTTTGATTCCGGTCAAGACGCCGCTTTTGTGTCTTATGGGGCTGTTTATCGCGGGCTTCGGCTGCGGTCCCGTGTACCCTGCCGTGATCCACTCGACGCCGGACGTGTTCGGGCGGGAGAATTCTCAGGCCGTCGTCGGTGTGCAGATGGCCTTCGCCTACACCGGCTCCACCTTTATGCCGCCGGTCTTCGGGCTGCTCGCAAATCACATCAGCGTGGGACTGTTCCCGTGGTACCTGCTCCTTTTTGCCGCGCTCGGCTTTGTTTTGACCGAAGCGCTGAACCGCAGCCGCAAAACCACTGTCGCATAACAAAAAATCCCCCGTACGGAGAATCGTCCCGTACGGGGTTTTTTCGTATGGTTCACGCCCACAGCGCTTTCTGTCACTCGTCACTGCAAACGCTTTCTGTAAGTGTCTTCAGAATACCGCAATAACCTTAAATCATGCTAAAAGAGCGGCATCTTTTTTGAAATCTTTTATTCGATGGTCAGTTTTTTGGGTTCGGGCTTGACAGGGACCGTCTTTGGGAGAGTCAGGGTCAGAATGCCGTTTTCAAACTTTGCGCGCAGGTTTTCCACGTCCACGCCCGTCACGTCAAAGCGTCTGACGTAAGCGCCGTAGCTGCGCTCGCGGCGGATGAAGGATTCGTCCTTCTTTTCTTCTTCCTCGGCGTTGTGCGTCGCCTGGATGGTCAGGGTCTCGCCGTCAAGAGAAACTTCAATTTCTTCCTTTTTGAAACCGGGCAATTCCGCCTCCAGAATAAAGGCGTCGTCCTTTTCGCGGATGTCCGTCCGGAACGGGACGGAAGACGAGGAGAACCACGGGTTCCAAAGGCTTCTTTCGATGGCCTCCATCTCCTTAAAGGGATCGCGGCGATTGGGTCTGCAAGTCATAAAAGGGATCATTTCAAACATGTTTATTTCCTCCGTTTCAATTACAATATAGTATTCGCTTTGACAGTTTCTTTTATACACCCTTTATGTTACATTTTTGTTGTGTTTCTTTGTCTTATCTGTAAACTTTAGCAGTCCGATATTGTGAGTGCTAATTTCTTATTGCACCTTGCATTCCTTTGGATAATGTGGTAATATAGTATAGTTCAATTCAAAAACACCGAATTCGATAGTTTGGGGGAAACGGCGCCATGGGACGCGTTTATGAGAATTACGTCAGATCTTATTGTCTGGACCGCGAACGGGACCGCGAATTCTTTGATCTGATCGGGGATCTGTACGATTCCGAAGAAGTACAGGGGCTGAAGATCTATCCGCAGCATTCTACCATCAACCGCTTGGACCACATCACAAGCGTGACCTATACCGCCTACTGCTGGGCAAAAAAAGCGGGGGTGGACGTCCGCGCGACCGTACGCGGCGCCATTTTGCACGATCTTTTTTACTATGACTGGCACGATCCCGCCCGCTGGCACCGTCCGCACGGCTACAAACACCCGCGCTTTGCGCTTGAAAACGCGCGCGTTCTGAACCCCGAGATCACCCCGAAGGAAGAGAACATCATCCTGCGGCATATGTTTCCGCTGACCGTCGTTCCGCCGCGCTTCAAAGAAGGCTGGATCGTTTCGCTTTGCGACAAATACTGCGCGACGAAAGAACTGCTGATCGCGGATCACGCGTTTTTCCGCCGCCGGTTTGAAGAAAAGCGCCAAGCGCTTTCCGGAGGGCAAAAAGATGTATAAGACTTTGCTCGGCTACGTACTGATGTACTTTATATTTTCGATGATCGGCTGGACCATTGAGTCCATGTACCGTTCCATTGGCGAGACCTTCACCGAAAAACGAAAACTGTCCAATTTCAAAGTCATCAATTCCGGCTTTTTATACCAGCCGCTGTGCCCGATCTACGGCGCGGGCGGACTGGTGTTCGAAGTGTTTCTCGCAAAACCGAAACTCCCCTTCTGGGCGGTGCTGCTCGTCGGCATGATCGCGGCGGACATCGTGGAATACTTCACCTCCGTCGTTATGGAAAAACTGTTCAACGCCCGCTGGTGGGACTACTCCAACGAGTTTATGAACCTGCACGGGCGCATCTGTCTTAAACACACGATTTTCTGGGGTATTTTCGCCGCCGCCTACGTCTATGTCGTGCATCCGCTGTATTTTTATCTGTTGTCGTTTATTCCGGAAAACCTGCGCGAGATCGTCACCTATGTCGCGCTTGGCATTTTCCTCATCGACTTTACGTTTACGGTGATCGCCGCGCTGGACATTCAGAAGTTTATGAAAAAACTGGAAAGCCTGCGAATAAACGTCGCCATGGCAGGCGCGTTCGTCAAAAGCGCCGCGGGCGACCTCAAAGGCAAGGCGCTTGCCCAGTACGACGAATTCCGCGATACCATCGCCTCCAACAGCGAGAAATTCGAGGCATGGCGCAACGATATTTCGAGCCAGATCCACTCCTCCGAAAAAAAACTCAGCGACCTGAGTTCCGACGACCTCTCTGCGCGCGACCGGCGCGCGAAGCGGCTGTTCGAGCATTCCAATTCGATCCCGCAAAAGGCCAGAAAGACCATTCAGGAGATCAAGGAAAAGTGGGAAGAACTCAAAAACAAATGACACAGCAAAAATCCCCGTCGGAGTTTCCGGCGGGGATCATTTTTACAAAAAGGATCTTTTACTCGACAGTCAGACCCGTTACGTTTTCAGCGCGGACGGCGGGAAGCCCCTCTTTGGCGGGATCTCCGGAGAAGCGGATCAGCGCAAGGCCGTTTACGTTTTCGGCGTCGACGGCATGGACATAGGATTCATTTTTCTTCCCCCAGCGGATCTCGGTTTTTTCGATGCGCACGCGTTCGGCGTTACGGATGTAAAAGCCGGAGTTGTCAATGCGTTCGACGGCGCGGCCGAGCCCCGGACGCAGGTCGTAAAGCCCCTTTTCCCATTTGGAGACGGACGTCAGCGTAAAGCGGCAGTTTTCGAAACTGACGTCTTCGATAAGCTGATCGGGGCTGCCGTAGACAAGGACTCCGTTTTCGCCCTCGGCGGTGACGTTAAAGAAGCGCACGTTTCGGATGTGCCCGCATTTGATATCCGCCTCCCGGTCGAAACAGGTGATGACGACCGGCTCGGCAGTGCCCCACCAGTCGGGACCGAAGCGGCGGGTCTCGATCATGATGTTGGAAAAACTGACGTTTTCGACGTTTCCGCCGTCCCGGATCTGAATGGAAAGCCCGCGGTTGGAGCGGCTGATGACGCAGTTGGAGACGAGAACGTTTTTGAAATCGCCGACGCCCTCGGTGCCGATCTTGACGGCGGCGGAGGTGGAAACGAGCGTACAGCCGTCGATGATGATATTCTCGCACGGGCCGTATTCGGCGTTGCCCTTGGAGGCCTTGAGACAGATGCAGTCGTCCGCGCAGGTGATGTGGCAGCCGAGGATACGCACGTTTTGGCAGTGGTCGGGATCGATGCCGTCGGAGTTGGCGACGTCAAGGTCGTTAAGGATGCGGATCCTGTCGATCAGCACGTCGTCGCAACCCGCCGGATGCAGAGTCCAGAACGGCGCGTCCACGACCGTAAAATCCCGAAAACTGATATGATCGCATTTTTCAAAATAGATGACCGTGGGACGGGGATAAAAATCGCCGGTGACGTAGTAGCGGTCCTTGCGTTTAAGAAACGCGTGCCCGTTGGCGTCGATGGTCCCCTCTCCCGCAATGGAAGCGCCGGGCGCGTCATAAGCATACAGAAAGACAAAACTGGGCTTTCCGGTCACGGGATTGCCGATCAGCGCCGTCTTGGGGTCGTTGATCAGGAGATTGGGGCGGATATAATCCGAAAGGACGCTTGTCGCCTTCAAGACGGCGCCCTTTTGAATGTACAACTCCACGTTTTTGCCGATTTTTAAGGACGCGCTGTAATAAGTGCGTCCGCTTTCAAGCAGGACCCGTCCGCCGCCGTCCTGCGCACAGACGTCGATCGCCCGCTGGATGGCTGCCGCGCCGTCAGTCACGCCGTCGCCGACAGCGCC
>CAMVBD010000009.1 GCA_947165615.1 uncultured Clostridia bacterium
ATTTCTCAACTGTATTCAGCAAAAATACTGCGATTACATCATTTTTCGTTTTGCCAACTATGATTGTCTCTTGGGCAAAAATGACCCCAAGCAGAGGTCACGCCCGCACGCCGTATTTCTTTGTCTACTGCGACGCAAAAAATGAGCGTGGAAATATCCGAAACTGACTTGACTTTCCGGTGGGAGAGAGCTACGATTAGCAAAACAGAAAGGCTGATGCTGTATGAATAAACGCTCTATCTCCCCTTGGCAGATAAGTTGCCTGTAAGAGAGCATATTTCCTTGACGACTCTTGCAGGCGGCCCGAACTGTCAAGGAGTGATCACAATTGAACAGAGATCGCAGTTACTATCGTAAACAGCGCAAACGCGCCATTCACCGCAAGGAGGGGATTCTCCGGCGTATTGGCGGAGAAGAGTATGTCCAAGCATGGGCACACGGATCGACTGGTCGCTTTGCAAAAGGGAAGATCCATTGCTCCTGCTGGATGTGCCGTAGTAAGTCTTATGACGAACCGCAGATCCGGGATAAGCGGATGGCTGCAGATGCAGCAGAACAGCTCCGTGAGATCGAATGAGCTGACAGCAGAAAACGCTCCTGCACCGAAATTGGTGTGGGAGCGGTTTTGCTATGACCACATATCCGACCATAACGGGAGGCGGAGCGGGCGGAAACAGTGGAGATAAGAGCGCCGGAGAGCATTTTTTCCGGAACAGAACGCGCCGGAAACGTCTATTCGGCAACAGAAAAAAGGTCTCGGGGCGGTTTGGGAGCAGGATGCCGTGGGTTCAAGTCCCGCCACTCCGACCATGAAAAAAGCGCTTTTTGTCGGTAGACAAAAGCACTTTTTTCAACGAAATCCGTCCTTACGGACGGGTGAAATCCACCTTCGGCGGGTGAAATCGCTGCGCGGCGAAATCCCGCTAAAGCGGGGTGCGGGACGGATTTCATTTCACCCGAGGACGAAGTCCGAGGATTTCACCAATGGCATTGGCCGTTGATTTCACCGCGGCCGGGGCCGCGATTTCACTGTTGCTCTTTCAGGTTCCATATGATATGATGTTCATGAGGTGACTTCTATGGCCGAAAGCAAACTTGCCGCACTTTCAATGGATTTTGCCGTTAAAGTACTGAGACTGTGTGACAGGATACCGGAAGCGGAGGGTCTATGTTGAAAACAGAAGAAATACGCGTGCGGGACCCCTTTGTGGTACTGCACGGGGATACGTACTATTTATACGCCACCACCGGGGAGACCGTCTGTTCCTGTTATCGGAGCAAGGACCTTGCGAACTGGGAGGAAGGACGCGTCGTTTTTGAGATCCCGAAGGATTTTTGGGCATGCAAGGACGTTTGGGCGGGCGAAGTGCACCGGTACAACGGGAAATTTTATCTGTTTGTCTCGCTGCTGGGCAAAAACGGCCTGCGCGGGACGCAGGTGGCGGTCGCGGACGGGCCGGAAGGCCCGTTTCTGCCCCTGACGGATCGCCCCGTGACGCCCGCCGGGCAGAGCTGCATCGACGGCACGCTGTACGTGGAAGACGGGGTCCCGTATATCGTCTATTCCCACGATTGGCCGGATCATTACGTGCCGGAAAAGGACGCGTACGTGGGAGAGATCTGCGCGGCGAGACTGTCGCCGGATCTGAAGGAGCTCGTGGGGCAGCCCTTCGTTCTGTTTGCCTCCGACGACGCGCCGATCTCCAAAGAGACGCCGCACCATATTGACCATAACGGAAAAAATGCGTCCGTTACGGCTCGGACGGGCCGTTTTTGCGCCGGTTTGAGGACGGGCGGCTGGTGCTGATCTGGTCGCCGTATTTAGAAGACAACTACGTCGTGCTCGGCGCGGTTTCCGAAAGCGGGAGCGTGACGGGCCCCTGGCGGCATATGGAAAGCCCGGTATATGACCGCGACGGCGGGCACGCGATGCTGTTTACCGATCAGGACGGCGTCCTTTTGATGGCGCTGCATTCCCCCGAACGCTTCGGAGCGGAGCGCGCCCGGTTCTTTCCGGTTGTATGCAAGGAAGGCCGGCTGCAGATCCATTGACTTCATTCGGCCGATATGCTATGATAGAAACCGAAGACCGGGCGCAAAGCGCATTACGGTTTACCGCGGGGGCGAAGTCACCGAGCTTTGCGGCTGCACCCTCACTTTGACGCTGGACAACCGGGAAGGCGTGTTTGTGACGGTCGAGTAAGCCCTGTGCCGGCAAGGCGCATACAAAGACGCCCGTGATACGTTTTCAAAAACCGATATGAAACCGCTGACATTACTCATCAAGCCCGCAGCCGGGCTGTGCAACATGGACTGCCGCTACTGCTTTTACAAAGCCGCAAGCAAAGACAGGGAAAACCGCGTCATGTCCGCCGAAACGGTCGACGCGCTGATACAAAAGATCAAAGCGTATCAGCCGTCGGCTTTGTCCGTATTGTTTCAGGGCGGCGAGCCGACGCTTGCCGGACTTGATTTTTTCCGGTATTTTATCGGCCGCGTTCAGGAAAACCTTTCCGTTCCGGTGCAATACGCCCTGCAAACCAACGGTTTATTGATCGATGCGGCATACGCGGCGTTTTTTAAGACATACGGTTTTCTGATCGGGGTGTCGCTGGACGGGGACCGGAAAACCAACGACCGCTACCGGCGCGACAAGAACGGCGGCGGCGTTTTGCCGCGGGTCCTGGAGGCGGTTTCGCTGCTGCGCAGGTACGGGGTGGCTTTCAATATCCTTTCGGTGGTCGACGACGAAAACGCCCGGGATCTTGAGAACACGTGGCAGTTTTTTAAAAAACAGGGCTTCGAGTATCTGCAATTCATCCCTTACGTTGACGAGGGAGGCGGCGTTTCGCTCTCCGAGGAAGCGTATGAGACCTTTTTGAAACAGTCGTTCGACCTGTGGTATGCCGACTGTATGCACGGGAAGTACGTCTCCGTCCGGCATATCGACAACTACATCGGCATCCTGCTCGGGCGTCCGCCCGAAAACTGCGCCATGTGCGGCGTATGCGGGAGTTATTTTGTCGTGGAAGCGAACGGCGATCTGTATCCCTGCGATTTTTACTGCAAAGAGCCGTACCGGCTCGGCAGTATTTTCGACGCGGACCCGTTTTCGGTCGGCGAAAAGCAGCGCCGCTTCATCGCCGCGTCCGAAACCATCCACGGGCATTGCAGAGCCTGCGAATATTACGCGCTGTGCCGCGGCGGCTGCCGCCGGGACAGAACGGAGCGCGATACAAAGAACCGCTGGTGCCGGGTCTATCGCAACTTTTTTGCCTATGCCGGCGAACGCATGCTGCGCGCCGCGGACCTTTTTGCCGGAAGATAGCGCGAGGACGGGGCTTATTCCCCGCAAGCACAAGGCGCGGACGCGGTTTCCGGCTCCCGCAGGCTACGGGGCGGGGACCGGCCGTTCGGGCGCCGGCTGCCCTTTACGGGCACGGCGTCTTTGCGCCGTACCTGTATCTGACGCCTGAAAAACGAAAGGAGACGGACCCATGGCAAGCATTTACATGACAAAGCCGAGCGAGAGCGGGATCGCGCTCGGCGGGATCGGCGCGGGGAGCGTCGAGCTGTTCCCCGACGGGGAATTCCACTATTGGCAGATTGCCAATCCCCCGCGTTTGACCGAGGTCTGCTGGGAGAGAAAGGCCGACGACGGCGAAAGCCACACCGGCGCCCTGTCCTTTTGGGTCCGCGCAACAAAGGAGGGCGAAAGGCCCGTCGTCCGGAAATTAGGGCTGAAGACCGACGCGGACGATTTTACCTACCGGATGTTTCCGTGGAACAAGCCGGTGGAGGGCATTTCGTTTGACGGGCGTTTTCCCGTGTGCGGCCTGCAATATGAAGACCGGGCGCTGCCCTGCAGGGTGACGGGAAAGGCGGTGGCGCCCTTTGTGCCGCATGAGACCGATATTGCCGCGACACCCGGCTTTTTTATGGATTTTACGGTCGAAAACCCGGGGGACGAGCCGCTGACGGTCAGTCTGCTCGGGACGCTTGTGCCGTCCTTTTGCAACGACGGCGGGTGCCGGAACACGCTTGAAAGAGACGCCGACGGCGTGCGCGTGACGCTGTATCCGGCAAAAAAGACCGACGCGCCGAATTGCGGAGAGGTCGCCCTCGCGCTCGGCGGCGACGGCGAAAAGAGTTATATTACGGGCGAATACCGGCGTTTTTTGCGGGAATACATTTTTGACGACGACCGCTACGGCGTCAGTCAGGAGTCCGTGCTGTTCGGCTTTCGGGAGACGGGGCGTCTGCCGGACAGCGAGGCGGGGTCTCCCCCGCCCGAGATTCCCGAAGACCTGAACGCCCTGTCCGACGGCGAAGTGCAGGCGCTTTGCGACGCGTACCTCGAATACCCCTTCGCGCGGTCGGTGCTTTGCCGCATCCGCGAAACGGCGCCCGCGTTCCCGAAAAACCGGGAGGAGCAGATCGACCTTTTGGACGCCCTTTGGGGACAGGAGCGCCTGCAAGTCCGGGACCCCGCCGCGTTCGGCGCGGCGGCGCTGTGCTCGACGCTGACCCTTGCCCCGGGCGAACGGAAGACCGCGCGCTTTATTCTGACGTGGTACTTTCCGAACCATTTCGCAAAAGACGGGCGGCGGCTCGGGCATTATTACGAAAATCTCTTTTCCGGCGCGGCGCAGGCAAACGCGTTTTTGCGGTCTCATCCCGAGATCTGTGACAGGGCCGCCGCGTTTTCGGACCTCCTTTACCATACGACCCTGCCGGGGTCCTACCCGGACTGCTGGAGCGGGCACCTTTCGACCCTTGTCAAATGCGCGTGGCTGCTAAGGGACGGCAAGTTCGGCCTGTGGGAGGGGCAGGGCTTCTGCGGCTTTCACACCACCGACATCACCTACCACGCCTCCTTTGGACTTTTGGCGCTGTTTCCGGACCTGCAATTGCGGCAGATGCGCATGGGCGCGGCCTTTCAGCGCGAGGACGGGCGCGTGCACCACTTTTTTACCCCGGACCTGGACCACGTCGGCAACGGCTACGAGCGCGTGGACATGAACAACCAGTTTGTGCTGATGACGCTGCGCGACTACCTCTACACCGGCGACAGGGTCTATCTCAAAGACCTGTGGCCGCACGTCGAACGCGCCATGGATTCCATTGAACGCCTGGACGGCGACGGCGACGGGCTACCGGACCGGGAGACCAAGCGCAACACCTACGACGCGTGGAATCTGTCCGGCACGCCGGCGTACATTTCGGTTTTGTGGCTGGCGGCGCTGAAGGCCGCCGTACGCATTGCGGACGAAATGGGGGACAGGGAACGCGCCGCCCACTGGCAAAAAACGCTGCAAAAGGGACGCGCTTCCCTTGAAGCGCGGCTGTGGAACGGGGAATACTACGACCTGTGGCGGGACGGCGACGAAAAGGACGAGACCCTGATGACGGATCAGCTGGACGGCGAATGGTTTTTGCGGGTCGCAGGCATCGGCGGCAATCTGCCGGACGAAAGGATAAAAGCCGTCCTTCGCATCGTTTTGGAACAAAACTTTGACCCGGACGGCGGGCTTGTCAACGCCGCCTGTCCGAAAGGGCGGCGCACGACGCTGTATTCGTACAAAAACTGCCAGACCGAGGCCAACTGGACCGGCATTATCTACCTGACGGCGGCGCTGTGCCTCAGCGTCGGTCTGACCGGCGAAGCCGACGCCCTTGTTTCGACGGTTCAGAATAACCAGGCGCGCTTCGGCGCCACGTGGGACCACTGGGAGTGCGGGCACCACTACTCCCGCCCGATGTCGAGCTGGACGACGCTGACCGCCGCCCTGGGGCTTCAGATCGACGCCGCAAATAAGACCCTGCGCCTCTCCCCCGCTTTTCGGGACGTCACCCTGCCGCTGTGCGTCCCCGGCTTTCTCGGGACGGTCGAGGTCCGAAACGGCGAGGTCGCGATCGACCCGCTTGCGGGCAGCCTCGACGGCTGGAGCGTGCTGACCGCACAGGGCCGCCCCGTCTCCGTCAGCCCCCGAACCGCCCGCTGACGCGAATCGACCGCCGTATTTTTGACAGACGCAAACGCCGGCCGCCCCTTCGGGCAGCCGGCGTCTTTTTTCGGTCAGCCTTCGGGAAGCGAAGGCAAAGTCGGTTTATTTGGCAGTCACAGCATCTGCGGCGTCAGGGTCGGGGCGGCGGTGACGACGCGCCCCCCTTCGTCAAAGCCTATGCGGTCAAGGGCAAGATAATGGACGTCGGGGGCGCCTTCAAGCGTGATATGGTAGGCCGTCCAATACTGCCCCGCCTTGTCCCGGAAAACGCTGTTGTGCCCGCTGTGGAGAAGGCCCGGGACGCGCTCGGGGGTAATAAGGGGGTTTCGGTCGTCCTTGACCCACAGGCCGCGGACGTCGTCCGCATAGGCGACGCCGACCTCATACGAGCGCGTAAAGGAGCTGTAAAAGCAGTAATACCGCCCGCCGCGCTTCATAATAAACTGCCCCTCGTTTTTCGTGTCCCAGCCGCCGTCCGACGGCGGGACGACCAGCGTCGGCTCGCCGACAAGCCTTGCGGCGGCAAGGTCGATCTCATACAGGACGACGCCGATCTCACTGCACACGGCAAGATAGGTCCTTCCGTCGTCGTCCGTAAAAAGGTTGGCGTCGTTGCCGTCGGGGACGGCGACCTCGCCCCGCTCCCATTTTTCAGGGGTAAAAAACGGCTCGGCGGCGTTCAGGAGGCGATATTCCCCGTCAATGCTGTCGCTGACCGCGACAAGCGGGTTCTGCCCCACGCCGAGGTCGGCGTTGCGGCAGTTGACGGTCAGGTAAAAGCGCCCGTTTTTTTTGTGGATTTCCGGCGCCCACCAGTAGTCCCGGAACCACGCGTTTTCCCCGGCGACCGAACGGTGCAGCAGAAAGCCGACCTCCTCCCAGTGGAGAAGATCGGGGCTCTTCCAAAGCCTGACCCCTTCGCTTCTTCCGTCCCAGTACGGCGGGATCGACCCTGTGAGATAATAGGTCTCCCCCTCGAGCAGAATGAACGGATCGCGGATGTTTTTGATCACGTCCGTCCCGACCGGGTTCTGAATAAAACGCGCCTCTGCCATACAAAGTCCCCCTTCCTGTTTTCACTATACCAAAGCCGAATGGGGATTGCAACAAAAAACGGAAAACAGGAGCATAAAGGCGTTTTTTTGATCGTTACCGCTTGCTATCGCGCGATAGATTTGATACAATGGAAAAGCGGCGCGGAAAACCACGACCCGAAACCGGAAACCGAGACCTGCGAACCGAGACTGCGCGCCCCAAGGCGCGTTTTTGACGGAGACCATCCACCCTTCATGCACATGCTGCTGGCGTTTATAAGCCTGTTCGTCAACGGCTTCGGGGTGTACCTGACCATACAGGCGAACATCGGCGCGTCGCCGTGGGACGTACTGAACCTCGGCATTGCCAAAACGACCGGGATTTTATACGGCAACGCCTCGGTCGCCGTATCCGTGCTGATCCTTGTCATCGACATTTTTCTGAGAGAGCCCATCGGCGTCGCCATGTTCATTGACGCCGTGACGGTGGGCAAGGCCGTGGACTTTTTTAACTGGCTGTCCCCCGTCCCGCCGTGCAGGTCCCTTTGGACCGGCGTGCCGGTGATGCTGGCGGGACTTGTGGTGCTGGCCTACACCCAGTTTACCTACATGGCGGCGTCTCTCGGCTGCGGCCCGCGCGACACGCTGCTGGTGGGGCTTGCCAAACGCCTCAAAAAACTGCCGATCGGCCTTGTCAGCATTATGCTCCTCGGCACCGCGACGCTGACAGGCTGGCTGCTCGGCGGGCCGGTCGGGGTCGGGACCCTGCTTTCGGCCTTCGGCGCGGGGCCCATTATGCAGCTCGCCTTTCGCACCGTCCGCTTTGACGCGACAAAGATCGCGCACCAACGGCTGCGGGACTCCGCGAAAGTCATTTTGAACACGTTTCCCGGCAAGCGCCGGACCGAAAAAAAGGAGGAAACCCCATGAGCGCAAAATCCCCCGTCCCCGGAAAGGACGGCAACAAATACGTGCCCTTCCATGAGCGCACGGGCGGCAGCTCCGTCGTCTATTTTACCAGAGACCTGAGCGAAGAGGGCCTGCAAAAGATTTTTGACAGGGTCGGCGGCGTGCTGAAAGGCAAAGTCGCGGTCAAGCTCCACACGGGCGAGGCCGAGGGGCCGAACATCATCCCCCGCCCGTGGGTGCGTCACCTTCTGTCGTCAAGACTCCCCGACGCCTCGATCATTGAGACCAACACCTATTATGAGGGCAGCCGCTACACGACCGAGGCGCACAGAAAAACCCTTGCCATAAACGGCTGGAATTTTTGTCCCGTGGACATTACGGACAGTGAGGGCGCCGCGGCGCTGCCGGTAAAGGGCGGCAAGTGGTTTACCGAAATGCACGTCGGCAAAAGCATGCTCGACTACGATTCCCTCTTAGTCCTGACGCACTTTAAGGGCCACACGATGGGCGGCTTTGGCGGCAGCAACAAAAACATCGGCATCGGCTGCGCGGACGGGCGCATCGGCAAGGCGGAGATCCACACCGCCGCGGGCTCCGACAACCAGTGGAGCATTGCCGAGGAGGAGCTTATGGAGCGCATTTCCGAAAGCACCAAGGCCACGGTCGACTTTTTCGCCCCGCGCGTGTGCTTTGTAAACGTCATGCGCAACATGTCCGTCTCCTGCGACTGCGAGGGCCCCATGGCGGAGCCGGTCGTCACGCCCGACGTCGGGATCGTGGCGTCCCTCGACATTCTGGCGGCGGACAGCGCCTCGGTGGACCTCATTTACAGCCTGCCCGCCGGGGGCGGCAAGGCGCTCATCGAGCGCGTGGAGACCCGCCACGGCCTCAGGCAGTTAAGTTACATGAAAGAACTCGGCCTCGGCAACGACCGCTATACGCTGATCGATATCGACAACGGCGACGCCGTCATCACCGCCGCCGAAGCGGTCAGGGACGTAAAGCCCGAATGGAAGCCCGACCGCTACAACGTCTTTTTCGGGCGCAATAAACGCGTCTGAACGTGATTTTCACCATACAAAAAAAACTGGGGCGCCTTCCGTAAGTGAGGGCGCCCCAAGACAGTTCTTTTATCTGACTCAATATACGGGAGTGCCCGCAGAAAACTCTGCAGGCCTTCTTTTTTTGCCTGCGTGCTCTCATTGAGCCGTTTCGTCCTCTTCTGCCATTGCAATATCGGCTAATTCCTTCAGCTTTTCCTGCAGGAGTTTTTTGTCGGGCAATTGCAGCGTATAATCAGAGACCAACGTCGGAGACAGGCTGCGGCTTAATGCGTATTCCACAACAGCATCGTCTTTGCTTGCGCACAGAATGAGCCCCACGCTGGGGTTTTCATTTGGCTTTTTTACATCCCGATCCAACGCTTCAAGGTAGAAATTGATCTGCCCGATATGCTCCGGCTTAAACCTTCCGATTTTCAGTTCGATCGGAACCAGGCAGGACAAGGCACGATTATAAAACAGCAGATCAATGAAAAAGTCCTGCCCGCCAACCTGTACACGGTATTCTTCTCCGATGAACGTAAAGTCCTTCCCGAACTCCAATATAAACTGCTTTAGGTTCTCAATAATAGCCTTTTTGAAATTGCGTTCGGAATACTGTTCCGGCAAGGCAAGAAACTCCAGAACATACGTGTCAAGAATACTGCTGCGCACGCTTTGCGGAACGGATTCGGGCGGCTGTTTGCCGGCGGAGAGCATATACCGTTCGTAATAGGCGCTGTCAAGCTGTCTTTCAAGCTCACGAGAGGAATAGTGCTCTTTGGCTGCCAACGCCACATAAAAGTCGCGTTCCTCCTTGCTTTTGGCCTTTGACATAATCATAAGATGGTTTGTCCAACTGATTTGTGTCAGCAGTGCTGACACAAATTCATCTTCACGGTAAATCTCATAGAATTGCTTCATTCTATATAAGCCGCGGCGAGTAAAGCCTTTAACCGTCGGAGCGACGGTGGAAATATAGGCTGCGACTTCATCTATGACTTTATCGCCGAAGGAGGACTCCCGGCAAAGCCCTGAAAGGTATTCGCCTACCTCCCAATACATATGAATGAGTTCCGTATTGACAGCCTTCAGAGCACGGCCTTTTGCATTTTCAATAATGGAGATAACCGCGCCGAAATCATTGCTGTTTGAAACCAGTTCTTTTGACATATGCTCATCCTCTCCGGGTCAAATATAACCCATCTCTTGGCAATACTCCTTGAGTGCTTTTTTGAAAGCTTTCAATTTCGCTTCATAGCCCCGATGCTCCGTTATTAGGCTGCTTACGCTCATCTCGTTGCAAATAAGCAATTCGTTTGTGGAAAGCTTAAACGTCTGAATCATTTGCTCGACGATAAAGTCTTTGGGATCATCGTACCCTTCGTACTCGCCTTTACAGAAGCTTAGAAGGACTTGCCCATACCATTTTCGGATTAACCGATCCATACACCTGTGAATCACACCCATAGAAGAAAGAACACTGCTTACCTTTACATCATAGCTTTCTTCCGTAAGGATTTCAAATTTGCCGGAAGCGTGCGCCATATCGTTTCTCGTATCAACAAGATCCTCGACTAAAGAAATCTGTGATTTATCCAGATCAATGATTTTAAATAACTTCGCAATCTCTTTTTCCGGCATCAGGCTATATACGAAAACAGAATCCGCCTCCTCTATTTTGAGGTCCCGCTCTCTGCCGTTATATGCACGGGCAAAAACGATAGCATCCTTATATCGTCCTGGTTCAATTTGCCCGATTTTCCACGCTGTACAGTATATGTATGTCATATACAGCAAATGGACACCGAAGTAGGCAAACTGGTACTGCCCGTATTTGTAGTTCACAGCTATGAGGTTCGTAGTATTCTGCACATAGTTTACAATATCTTCTTCATCTTCTGGGTTGATCGGTAGAAAACTCAAAATCTTTTGTAGATGTGGAACTTCTGTATAATCTACAGTATCCGGCACTATTATTCACCCCAAATTTCTTTGATCCTACAGCCAATCTTTCCAGAAAAAGTATCAATGATTCTTTTTGCTGAGTCCATCATCTCTCTTTCGGAATTGAAAGAATCAATGACTCGTTGTTGCTCTTCAACCGGGACAATTTGAACAGGTATATCTAACAAATAGTTTAGATCTACTCTGGGCAATTGACCTCCGCTTACACCATTTAGGACTAATTTATTAAATTCTGTACCTCTTAGCAGCGCACTATAGTATTCCGGTAGAATGTCGGCTCTTTTTGCACGGAGAACAATAATATCTGTCGAACAGATACCATCGAAGGTGGCAAAAGCAACTTTGTTTAGAGCAGGACGAAGCTTCCCGAACAGGATATCGCCTGCCTTAAACACCCGCTTGAGACTTTTTATGCTTTCATATTCACTCTCAAGGGAACCCGTATACTCTCCGGTACCAGAAACTATGTTTTCTA
>CAMVBD010000010.1 GCA_947165615.1 uncultured Clostridia bacterium
GTAAAGTTTAACGGGACCAGTTCGACAGCAGGAAGTATGGCAAATCAGAGTGTCACCTCCGATGTTGCGCAGAATCTGACGACCAATGCTTTTAAGAGAGCCTTCGTTGTGACCTACAATTATAACGGTAACGGAAGCAAGGATTCCTCCGCAACTGCGAATGCAGCCTTCGGCGGTTGGGCAACTTCAGCGACAGGCAGCAAAACATACAGTGATAAGCACTCCGTTAAGAATCTTTCCACCACTCAGGGCGCAACCATCAACCTGTCCGCCAAATGGACGGACGCTTCCGTAACGCTTCCCACACCGACGAGAACCGGATATATCTTCAACGGTTGGTTTACCGCTGCAAGCGGAGGCACGAAAGTCGGCGCAGGCGGCGCGAGTTATACGCCGAGCAAGGATATGACCGTTTATGCGCATTGGACACCCATTTCATATACGATCAAATTCAATGGAAACAATGCGACAAGCGGCACGATGTCGAATCTGTCTATGACTTATGACGTTGCCAAGACATTGACCGCAAACGCGTTTAAGCGCACTGGTTACACCTATGCCGGGTGGAACACGAAAGCAGACGGAACCGGTACGGCTTACAGAGACAAACAGTCCGTGAAAAACCTCACGACGACAAACGGCGCGACGATTATGCTTTACACGCAGTGGCAACCCATCGGGTATTCCGTAAAGTTCAACGGAAACGGCAGCACATCGGGTTCTATGAGCAATCAGTCTTTCGTCTATGATATTGCACAGAACCTGAATGCTAACACGTTCAAGCGTGAGTTCATGATCACGTATAATTACAACTACGCCGGAAAGACAGATACTACCGAGAAAGCAGCGGCAACCTTCAACGGATGGGCTACGAGCGCAAGCGGATCAGTCGTTTATACCAATAAGCAGAGCGTGAAGAATCTGAGTTCGACGAGCGGCGCGGTTGTAAATGTCTATGCCAAGTGGACGGATAAAGCGGTTACGCTTCCCACGCCAACGAGAACCGGTTATACCTTTGACGGTTGGTACACGACGGCGACGGGCGGCACAAAGATCGGCGGAGGCGGCAGCTCCTACACGACAGATAAGGACGTGATCGTTTACGCGCACTGGACGCCGATCACCTACACAATCAAGTTCGATGGAAACAAGGCGACCAGCGGTACTATGGCGAACCTTACCATGACCTACGATGTGGCGAAAAACCTGACCGCCAATGCGTTTGTGAGGACCGGCTACACCTTCACGGGTTGGAACACTGCTGCGGACGGCAAAGGTACAGCATACGCCGATAAGCAAAGCGTGAAGAACCTGACCGCGACCGATAAGACGACAATCACTCTGTATGCGCAGTGGAAACCGATTTCGTATATGATTCGTTTCAACGGAAACGGCGCGAGTTCCGGTACTATGTCCGATATGGCTATGACTTACGATGTTGAAAAGACGCTGACCGCGAACGCCTTTGTGAAGAATGCCGCAGAGTTTGTGAAGTGGAACACCAAAGCGGACGGGACGGGTACGGATTATGCCGATAAGCAGGCAGTGAAGAACCTCACGACCGAAAACGGCAAAGTCATTACCCTGTACGCACAGTGGAAGAATGTACGTGAGCTTTCACTGGAAGCGATTATACCGAACGCTACTTACAGAGAATCGACGGACGTTATCACTTCCTTCAACCTTGTCAACAAGGGCGAGGGCGCTTGTCTGCCGGGCGATAATGTGAGCGTGGTATTCAAGGTCTATAAGGATTCTGCGGTCATCAAGACGATCACGCAGAACAATGTAGTCGTTCCCGGCAATGATAGGAACCTTCTGTACTTCAAATGGACGGTACCGTCGAATCTCGGCAGCAGCAAAATCTATGTGTCTGCCGAAATCGTTGAGAACGGCAGCAGTTATGGATTGATCAAGAACCAGTATGCAACCGGCAAGTTCGAAATCTCAGCGACGCCCGATACGCAGTTTGAGATCTCTGCGCCGGTCGGTTTTACTGTTCCCGCCGCTCCTTCACAAGGGAATTCAACAAAGACTTGGTCGGAATGGGTTTATGAAAACGGCGCATTCAAGCAGGTGACATACGGAATCGGGATCTCAGACATCGCTGTATCTGTAACACCGGACGCCAGCGCCAACGCCGAAAAGAAAAACGGCGTATGGACTATGAAATCCGGTTACAGCGTTTCCATGTCCGTGGATAACGGGACAAAGACGGTCAGCGGCTGTACGGTGCCCGCTTCGTCGGCATATACCAAGGCGCAGTACGCAGCTGCATTGTTCCCGGAATTCGGATATCTGAAAACGAACGGGAATTATCGCACGCTTGAACTCGTGTCCGGCAAATGGCAGTTCCGTCAGAACGATGATTACGGCCGCTTGCACTTTACGCCTCTGTGGTTCCCGGACGGTCCATATACCACTGCGGTCGTTATCAGCGACATGTGGACGCCGGCAGGCATGCTCACACGTACAGCCAACGCCAATACGATCACCATCGACGGCAGCGCTTACGACGATTGGACTATTGGATGAGGTAACGTATGCGGAAAAAAGTATATATCTGTCTCCCGGATTCGGTTGAACCCGGCATTTTGAAAAAAGCGTCCCAATATACGCGGTACGCGCTTCTTTGCGGCACGGCTCCGATCGTGCCGCATCTCTTTGCACCGTTTATCGATGAAAGCCTGAAAAAAGAGGATGTGATCATCGAGATCGGGCAGAGTCTTCTCTGGTTCTGCGACGAGCTGTGGGTATTCGAGGATGAGCGGTATTCCGATACCGCCGCGGAAAAGGTCAGGTTCTGCGAAAGTCTTCATATCCCGGTCGTTCAGATAAAAAATACAAAACTTGAAAGAATCTTAGGAGGTACATCAACATGAAAAGAAAAAGCGTTAAGATCCTGCTCTGCGTCGTAATCGTCGCCCTTGTTGGCGCTCTGTTCACGGCGACCGCGTTTGCCACCGGAGACGTGGCCGGCGCTATCGAAAACACATGGACTTCCGCCCAGGGGCAGGTCAAGGACGTAGTCAACAAGGTCGTTTTCCCGGTGGTAGATATGATCCTTGCGATCCTGTTCTTTGTGAAGGTCGGTACGGCTTACTTTGAGTATAAGAAGCACGGCAGCTTTGAGTTCACCGCGCCCGCGATTCTGTTTGCATGCCTGATCTTTACATTGACTGCGCCGTTGTACATTTGGACGATTCTTGGATAAGTGTTCTTAAAACTGTAATCGTTTTTTTTCTCACGAAACAGAATATGAGAGGCAAATGATCCTGTCTGACGACAATCCGTGAAGAAATAACGGATAAATGAAGTTGCATGAGTAATATGATGCTTTTTCTTTTACATAACATTATTCGACATATTTTTACACTATTCTTGTGTTATTCTTTATATGGCACGCAAAAAACCGTAAGCCACAATCAGGAAAGGACAAAACTATGAAAGAGGAATGTGTTTGTTATATTGTAGGGTCACAATCCGGCGACCAACCGGTTATCTCCAATGAATCCGAGAATTGTTGTAGTCTGTTGAAAGAAATGCTGCGGGATGCGATTGAAGCACAGATAAAGAAAAACTCCATTACGCGGTTTCTCAGTCCGATGAACACCAGTACCGAATTGTGCGCTGCTGAAATCATTGAAACTTTGCAAACAGAAGGAAAGAATATTACTCTCACAGCAATATTGCCCTATGAGCTTCAGTCTGCTGATTTGCCAGAGGACGTAAATGAGAGGTTCATAGAAATAATTCTTCGTTGCAACAAGGAAAAGCATGTACAGAAACACTTTGAAGATATGTTTATGGTTAAGACTGCTCGAATGATAACCGATGTTGTTGACAGCATGATTGCAATATGGAACGGTACTCCCGACGACGTTGGAATTGTTGTGCATATGGCTGAAGAAAAAGGGATCCCATTAACCGTTATTGTACCGGAATAAATGCAATGAAACCGGTTCCCGCAGCGTAAAAAATTTGCGTTGCGGGAAAACTTTGTCTGGACATTGCCGGCGTTCTGTAGTATTGTGTGTTGCGAAAGGGGCGAGATGCAATGGGATACTTTGAAAAACTGTTTTTTTGGAAACGCTTTCCCGTTGGATGAGATCCAGGATGAACTAATGTCATCGGACAGAGGGAAGGAATTGACAGCGCTGTTAAGCAAAACGTCAAGAATACTTAAGGATACACTATCCGGAGAAACGAAGGAAGCCTTTGAGACCTACCGTGACACACAGGATACCATCATTGAACTGTTGCAGATTGCGGCTTTTAAATCGGGGTTTTCCTATGGCGCCGGGCTGATGCAGGAAATCGGGCCGACGCACAATGATCCGGAAGCGGAATAACCTATTGATTTTTATTCAAAAAGAGGTTACAATACTCTAAAAAGATATGTCGTGCAAATCTTCACTGAAAGGCGGTGGATAATATGCTTAAAATTACAGGTTTTCTGATGTCAGAGGACCGTGTGATCGCTACGATAAAAGACGGAGAGATTCTCGATTATGACGATGCACTTCTTCCTCTCTATCTTAAGCGCACAAAAAACATGAAGGGGTGGCTTGCTTCTCGTGCGATTGATGCGCACAGAACGAATTCTCGTCTGTTAAAAAGAGCGCTCCGCCTGAGAACTGCGGATGATGCCCAAACCGCGCTTGCTGTGAACGCCGCCACCGTCACAGATCGGTATTGGTTCAAGCCTGAGGGCTCAACCGCCTGTTGGGAAAACGTCAGGTTTAAGAAAAACTATTTCGATTCCCTCGCCCTGCGCGGAGATCCCACCGGTTTTTCGCATAAACCTTCCCGTACCCCGGAGTTGACAAACACCGGAAGCTTTGAAAAATGCTGGAAGCTGATAGACGGCACGTGGTGGATGTACAAAAGCGGGAATGAGAACGAATATTTTTCTGAATTGTTTATCTGTAAGCTCGGTGAAAAGCTAGGCTTTTCGATGGCGCATTACGAGTTAGACGACGGGTATATTCGTTCGCGGAATTTCACAGATGGAATCAATCTGATCTTTGAGCCGATTTCGTCACTGATGAGTGACAATGACGATTACAGCGACTGCTTTAACATGATCTATGCATTGTCTCCTACGCTTGCCCGGCAGTATCTGCAGATCGTATGGATGGATTCTGTTTGTTACAACATGGACCGTCACACAGAAAATTTCGGATTCCTTCGGGATGTCCAAAACGGTGAGATTGTAGCCATGGCTCCGAATTACGACAATAACATTGCGTTGATTTCAAGAGGTTATCTGAGCAGCGCTTCTCGTGAGGGCGACGGATTCATCCGCTTCTTCCGAGAGTTTCTGCAAAATACCCCAACCGCAAAAGCTATGCTCCTGAAAATGGAGCTCCCGGTCATTACAGAAAGCCTCATAACGGAATGTCTCGACGAGATTCCCATTGAGGTGGACCGCGAGTATATGTTGGCCTTTATCCTCAATGGGCAGAAGAAGGTAAATGATCTGATCTTTGCCGGGGATATCTCAGCAGACGAAGATGAAACGTTTGGCCTGACTCTGTAAGCAACCTTAATTCAATTACAGCCTCCACTCATATCGCATTAATATGGGTGGTTTTTAACAAGCGTCGCTGTTGAGCGACGTTTTTCTTTTGCCGAAAGGAAGGTGATAAACCGTGTTTGAATGGCTTGGCGATTTATTCTCCGGTATCAGCGAATCAATTGGAAGTGCATTTGAGTTTATGGGAGAAGAAATCTCCAACGCGATATTCGACGCCGTTTTACGATGGTGGTACAACATCATTTACACCGCAGTTGCCGACTTCTTTGAAAAGATGGGCAACATGGGCGCAGACATATTTGAACTGTCTTGGGTTCAGGCAACCGTCCGCCTGTTTACGCTTTTCGGGTGGTCTCTCTTCGCCGCAGGCGTGGTTGTTTCATTTTTCGATGTTGCGGTTGAGTATCAGACCGGACGTGCGAATATCAAGACCACGGCGATAAACATATTGAAAGGGTTTCTCGCCTGTGGAATGTTCGGGACGGTACCCATTGAACTGTACAAGTTCTGTATATCGTTACAAAACACTTTTTCCCATGATCTAAGCGCTCTTCTTATAGGAGAGCAGACGCTGGATCTTGCCGGAGAAAGCACGAAGGTACTAAAAGGGACGTTTCTGATAACCATGGATGTGGAATTCGGTCTCTTGAATCTGCTTTGTTTGATCGCATTTGCCTATTGCGTAGTCAAGATCTTTTTCCAGAATATCAAGCGCGGCGGCATTTTGTTGATCCAGATGGGCGTGGGATCGCTGTATATGTTCAGCGTTCCGCGGGGATATACGGACGGATTCGTTCAGTGGGTAAAACAGGTGATCGCAATTTGCTTTACCGCATTTTTGCAAACAACACTCTTGTATATCGGCCTATTGACATTCCCCGATCATATGTTGCTGGGGCTCGGTATCATGCTTGCGGCAAATGAGGTGGAACGGATCGCGCGGCAATTCGGTCTTGACAGCTCGGTCAGAGTAAACATGATGAGCGTTGTTCACACCACCACTACCGCCGTAAACATGGCAAGAAGTCTTGCAAAGGCAAAATAAAGGAGCTTGGAAAAATGAACAACAGGTATCTTTACCCTCAGAACATGAAAGCGTCCGCAAATATGTGGTTCTGGTCGCTGCGGGACTTTGCGATCCTCGTGATGGCTGCGTTGATCTCCGTACTGATCGCGGCGCTGACAAAGATCGTTCTGCCCCTGGCGCTGGTTCTCTGCTTCGGGGTGCTTACCATCCGCGCGGATGATACCACGATTCTCGACTATATCAAATACGCCGTGCGCTACTTTATCGCACAGCAACAGGAATATCAATGGAGGTGATCTGCATTGAAAAAGAAGAAAGCCGGGAGCTCTGTAAGAGAGCTTTTGGGAATTCAGGGCTTTACAAAATACGGGCTCGCTGTTGACCACGGCGAGCTGTTGTATTTCTATATCGCCCCGACCAATATTTCCGTCCTGTCACAGGCCAATATCGGTATTAAGATCCACAACCTGAAAATGGCTTTTTCGGCTGTACCCGAAATCCAGATTCTGTGTACCGATTCCTCCGAATGCTTTGACGATAACAAACACTATCTGCAGACGCGTCTGAAAGAAGAGGGGGAACCGGGTGTTCGGAAGGTGATCCAACAGGACGTCGAGTTTCTCGATCATATCCAAACAGAAATGGCGACGGCGCGCCAGTTCGTGCTCATCTATCGTTGCCGGGATGAAAAACCGGAACAGGTTTTCCATCTTGTCAATGAGATCAGTCACCGTATTTCCGATCAGGGATTCGACGTGCATCCGATGTCGAAAGCGGAGATCAAACGCTTCCTCGCTTTGTATTTCGACGCCAGCATGAACGGCGATCAGATGCCGGACGCAGACGGCGAACAGTATATTCTGCCCGATTATCAGGCGGCGATAACGGATCCTTCTTCTGTCGTCCCGCCGAAAACGTCCGAAAGCCGACCTGTTTTGGGAGACGGTCCCGAACCGGCGCATAGGGAACCTCCCGTTTCAACAGGCGGGTACTTCGGATCCTTTGGAGGTGCAAGATGAAACCGGAACGCAAAAAGAAACCAGACGACCGGACTGCGGTCCCCGCAGAGGATGATCTCCGGACCAAAGACTTTTTTGACTGTATCCTTCCGGGAACGGTCAAATTTATGACTGACCACTATATCGTCGGCGACAGCTACCGCTGCGTGTGGGCGATCCGCGAATACCAGCCTGTTACGGAAGAACAGGCGATCTTTTCGCAGCTTGCCGATAAGAGCGGTGTGACACTGCGTATGTATCATAGACTCGTTGATACCACAGAAGAAAAGCGGATCGTCGCCAACGCCGAACGCCGCAACAAGCTCAAAGCCGGCGCGAATAACATTCAGGAAAGCGTGGAAGCTGAGAGCAACCTGCAGGACGTGATCGACCTTGTCGCCAACCTTCGCCACGCAAAGGAACCGCTCCTTCACTGCGCCGTTTTCATTGAGCTGAAAGCGCGGGATATGGACAAACTGAAGGAGCTCCAGAACGATATCTCCATGGAGCTCACACGCGCCAAGATCACCTATGATCGTCTGACGCTTCGCCAGCGGGAGGGATTTCTTTCTGTGATGCCGATGGGCAGAAATCAGTTCGGCGCGCTGTATGAACGCGTGCTTCCCGCAAGCTCCGTCGCCAATCTCTATCCCTTCAACTTCTCAGGCAAGACCGACCCCAAGGGTTTATACATCGGGCGGGATAAGTTCGGTACCAACATCCTTGTTGACCTCGAACGGCGCTCGGAAGACAAGACCACATCCAACGTGCTGATCCTCGGCAACTCCGGTCAGGGCAAATCGTATCTTCTGAAGCTTCTGCTGACCAACATCCGGGAATCCGGAAAGTCCGTCATCTGTCTGGATCCCGAAGGAGAGTACATGGATATCTGCGAAGCGCTCGGCGGAACCTATATAGATTTTATGCAGGGAACA
Source organism: uncultured Clostridia bacterium (assembly GCA_947165615.1). GTDB lineage: Bacteria > Bacillota > Clostridia > Oscillospirales > Acutalibacteraceae > RUG806. The sequence continues at coordinate 8,500 of CAMVBD010000010.1, forward strand.
TATACGATCAATCCGCTGGAACCCAAGGCATGGAGCGACGGCGAAGCAGAGAACGATCCCGACGCGCCGGAAACCTTCCGGAAGGTCACAAGGCTGTCGCAGCATATTTCCTTCCTGAAAGACTTTTTCAGGGCGTATAAGGATTTCAACGACGCGCAGATCGACACCATCGAACTGCTGCTGTCAAAGCTCTATTCCATGTTCGGTATCACCGACCGCACGGACTATTCCAAGCTGCGCTCTTCCGATTATCCGACGATGCAGGATTTTTATATGCTCTGCGATAAGACCTACCGCGCTTATGACCCCGCGCAGAAGAACCTGTATTCCGAGGAAACGATCCAGCAGGTCTGTCTCGGCATCCATTCCATGTGCGTCGGCGCAGAATCAAAATACTTCAACGGACACAGCAATATCACAGGCGCGCAGTTTCTGGTGTTCGGCGTCAAAGGGCTTATGGACACGAATAAAAGATTGAAGGATGCGATGCTGTTCAACATCCTTTCGTACATGTCCAATCAGCTGCTCGGTCAGGGCAATACGGCGGCGAGTATCGACGAGCTGTATCTGTTCCTGACGAATATGACCGCCATCGAATATATCCGCAACTGCATGAAGCGGGTACGAAAAAAGGATTCCTCTATCATTCTGGCGAGTCAGAATATCGAGGACTTTCTGATTCCGTCGATCCGGGAATTTACGAAACCCATGTTCAGCATTCCGACCCATCAGTTCCTTTTCAACGCGGGACAGATCAACGCAAACGAATTTATGGACGCCCTGCAGGTGGAGCCTGCCGAGTTCGATCTGATCAAATATCCGGAGCGCGGCACCTGTCTTTACCGTTGTGGGAATGAGCGTTATCTGCTCCAGGTCAAAGCGCCGGATTACAAAGCGGCGATCTTCGGGAAGGCGGGCGGTCGCTGATGAGCGCTGCACTCGGAGCGGCTCTGAAAAAAATAGCCGTCTCTCTGCTGTCGGATCCGAAGATTCTCAAAAAGGTATTGGCCGTTGTCCTCGTGTTGATTGTTGCATTCTTTACGCCGATCATGCTGATCTACGGTATCTTCAGCGGCGAGATCAAGCTCGATCAGGATAAACTGCATACGCTGGTCATGGATACGCTGACGGAGGAAGAAACAAAGCATCTGCAGCAGCTGCGGACCACGATGGACGCCATCGAAGGAAAAATGACCGAGGATGGATATACCCCATACAATATCCGTGAAGCGCAGGTCCTCTATGCCCTTGCCCTGTATCCGAAGGAACAGGAGGGCAACTTCGTGGGCAGGCTGACGTCATGCTTTGCGCAGGAGCAAACGGCGGATCAACTGATCGCCGCAGTCAATACCGAATTCGGTACGTCTATCAACACGGAGGATTTCAAAAAACTGATGGCAACCGCGCAGGGAGAGATCATAGCCGTTGCATTGACACAGCTCGGAAACAGCGGCGGTCAACCGTACTGGTCATGGTACGGCGTTAACGTCCGAATCGAATGGTGCGCCTGTTTTGTTTCCTGGTGCGCAGATCAGTGCGGGTATCTCGATCTCGGCGTCGTTCCTAAGTTTGCCAGCTGTACGGCGGGCATGAACTGGTTCAAGGATAAAGATCAGTGGAAAGCAAACGACTATATCCCGGCCTCCGGAGATCTGATCTTTTTTGACTGGGCGAGGAACGGACAGAGCGGCTCTCCCGATCACGTGGGTATCGTCGAACGTGTAGAGAACGGGACCGTCTACACCGTAGAGGGCAACTCCGGCGACGCGGTCCGCCAGCGCAGTTATCCCGTCGGGTATTATGAAGTCCTCGGATACGCAACGCCTGCATACGTTACGCCAAAGAACGAAACGTGAATGGTAACCCCTTGAAAAGGGGGTTAATTATCTCTGACGCCTGCCATAACGGTGGGCGTCTTTATTTTACGGAGGAACCGCTTATGGAAAAGACCAATGAAAACAGCGCAGTCTCGCGGCTCAAAGAAAAGCTTGATTCAAATCTTCGGGACTATCGGAACGACTGGCTAACGCTGCCGAAGGAAGAACTGATCGACAGAGCAGAGGAAATATATTCCGTCAGCGTTATAGCGGCATTTCTGCCGAAAACCGTTTCAGAGGAACAGGCGGAGTATCTGCTGCAGTTCCGAAATCCTCTGGAGGTGGTCAACGACGAGTGGCTCGGGCGAAACAGCTTTGACGAGATGATCGAATACGGTGATCACCTCGGGGACGCAGTTCGCTACATTGTGGACTCCGGCTACGCCGAGGAATGCTACGATCTGGAGCCGGAGCTTCTCTCCGGTGATCTGCAAATGTGAGGTGAACTAAAATGATCTTAAATATTCCCCTGAGAAGCAAGCAGGACCGAATCGAACCAACCCGCTGTGAAGTGGACTGTGTTGTAGAAATTCCCTATGATGAGTTTATCCGATTCCGGGATAACCCGCTGAAGGATTATGATTTTATCAAAACGCATCTCGACGAACTGGAACAGAAGGATTATTTTACCGCTTCCTGTATGCTGGTGATCGGCAAGAACCAGAGCGACGGCATCCTTGTGGATCCGCAGGGATACAGCTACGCACGATATACGGCGTATATTCCCGAGGCACGTCAGCTGCTGCAGCATGAACAGTCTCCGGCGCTTTCACAGTTCTGTAATCGGATGCGTGACCTTGTGGATAAGATCCTTGACAACGCAAAATCGCATCACACGGACGGACGACACACCGTCGCCCGTGATCATGCGGAAGCTCTGTTCGGCAGCAAGGATCTGCCTTGGGAACTGGTCAGAGATATGCTCATGGAACGCCCGGAGATAG
>CAMVBD010000011.1 GCA_947165615.1 uncultured Clostridia bacterium
GTGCCGCGATGCCGTATTCTGCGGTCTCGTGCATCTCGTAGGTGCGGATCTGCACCTCAAAGGGGATGCCCTCTTTTCCGAGAAGGGTCGTGTGCAGGGACTGGTACATATTGGGCTTCGGGGTGGAGATGTAGTCCTTAAAGCGCCCCTGAATGGGCTTGTACATGTCGTGCATCAGCCCGAGGCAGGTGTAGCAGTCGGACACGGTGTCGACGATGATCCTGACGGCGTAAATGTCGTAGATCTCCTCAAAGCTCTTGCCGCCGATGTACATTTTGCGGTAGATGCCGTGGACGGACTTGATGCGCCCCTCGATGGTGGCGTTTGAGACGTATTCGCGCACGCGGTCGCCGATCTTCTGCTTGATGTCGTTCAGAAACTCCTTGCGCTGCGGCTCCTGCTCCTCAAGCGCCCTGCCGATCTCGGCGTAGGCGACGGGGTCGAGGTAACTGATGGCAAGGTCCTCGAGCTCCTCCTTGACGGGACGGATACCGAGCCGGTGCGCGATGGGCGCGTAGATGGACAGCGTCTCTTTGGCGGTGTCGCGCCGTTTTTGCTCCTGCACGAATTTGAGCGTACGCATATTGTGCAGGCGGTCGGCAAGTTTTATGATGATGACGCGGATGTCCTCGCTCATGGCAAGCAGGAGTTTTCTGAGGTTTTCGGCCTGCTGTTCCTCGCGGGACGCCAGCGGGATCTTGCCGAGTTTTGTGACGCCGTCGACCAAAAACGCGACGTCCGAACCGAAGAGTTTTCGGACCTCCTCGCTCGTGACGGGGGTGTCCTCCACCACGTCGTGCAAAAGCGCCGCGATCACGGACTGCATGTCCATGCCAAAGCCGAGCAGAATTTTCGCCACCGCCACGGGGTGGATGATGTAGGCCTCCCCGGATTTGCGCAATTGCCCGTTGTGGGCGTTGAACGCGAAATAGTACGCGCGCTCTACGGCCTCGGCTTCATTTTGAGAAAACTGCTCTTTGACGAGCGCTTCGATCTCCTTATAATATTCGTATCCTTCGGGCATAGTAATCACCTTGACAGTAGAAATGCGGGATGAAACGATAAAAAATGCAGAATGCAGAATACAAAATACAAAATTTCGGTGGCGGCGCGAGCGCCGCATCATAAATTGTGGTTCACGGTTCACGAGGAACGAGCCACGAGGAACGAGCCACGGTCCTACCCCAGCCTTTGCAGCAATGTCGAGTCCGCGAGGTTCTTTTTTCCGTTGTCGGTTGGGAGGAAACAGGCGTGGTATTCCTCTAAGACGCCGATCTCAAGCAGGGCGTTCAGGGCGGTGAGGACCTTGCCGTAGTCCTCCTCCTTTACGCCGAGGCGGCGGGCGAGGGTCTCGGGGGTCGTCGCGCCCTGATCGGCGCGGAGGTGGGAAAACAGCTTCTGCAAAAACGCGCGGTCGGGCCTCAGGCGGTTCTTTTCTTCCTCGGTCAGCGGCTCGTCGAGCTGAAGCTTGCGGAACAGAGCGGCGGAGCGGAACAGCTTGTCGTCGTCGGTCCCGGCCGGGCGCACGTCCCTGACGTAAATGCCGACGCCGACGTTCCCCTTGTATTCGCTTCTTTCCAGCGTGACGGCAAGGTCCACGGTCTCGCCGATGCGGAACGGAAAGCGGTCGGGCGGCATGTTGAAATAGACCGCCGAAAGCGTCACGCCGTCCTTGGAAAGCTGCAGTCGGATGTGCTTGTTCTGCGACAGCGGCATAAACACGTCGATGTGCATGCCGAACAGCCCGAAGACCGGAGCGGGATTTTCCGCGCCGAAGGGTTCGAGCACGGACAGCGAATCCAGCACGCCGAGGTGGATGTTTTTCGGCACCAGCCGGCAGTCGATGCGAAGGGTGGGGTGCACGTCCGGAAAGGCGGCGGCGTAGGCGTTGATTTTATGCCGGAAGTCCTCAATGTTGTGGGCGTCCAGCGAAAAGCCCGCGGCGCCCGTGTGCCCGCCGAACTGCAAAAGCGTGTCGCTGACGCTTGACAGCGCGTCGTAGAGGGAAAAGCCCTCCACGCTGCGGGCGGAGCCCCGGCCGAGCCCGGTTTTGGGGTCCAGCGAAATGACGGCGGCGGGCCGTCCGTAAAAGTCCACAAGGCGCGCCGCGACGATGCCGATGACGCCGGGGTGCCAGTCGTAGCCGACGACGACCAGGAACCGGTCGGCGCCGATGCCGAAGGACTTGATATAGGCGTGGGCGAGCTCTAAAATGCGCGCTTCGCTTTCCTGCCGCTTGGCGTTTGCCTCCAGCACCTTGAACACGTGCTCCTCGGCGGTCAAAAAGTCCTCCTCCACCAAAAGCCCCAGGGCGGTGTCGGCGCTGCCCATGCGCCCGGCGGCGTTGATCTTCGGCGCAAGGCCAAAGGCGACCGAGGTCGCGGTCAGGGCTTTATGCTCAAAGCCCGACAGGTTTTTCAGCGACTGAAGCCCCGGACGGTCGGTGTTTTCGATGGCGTCAAGGCCGAGGGAGACGATGGTGCGGTTTTCCCCGGTCAGGGGCACGATGTCCGCGATGGTCCCAATGGTCACAAGATCCAAAAAGTCGCCGAGCACCGTGTCGTACGTCCCGTCCTCCAGCGCCGCGCACAACTTCATGGCGACGCCGACGCCCGCCAGCTCTTTGCAGGGGGAGTCGTCGTCCTTCCGGTGCGGGTCAATGACGGCGGCGCAGTCGGGCAGCTCGTCCCCGGGCCGGTGGTGGTCCGTCACGACAAGGTCCACTCCGTTTTCCTTAAAAAACGCGGCCTCTTTGACGCTTGCGATGCCGTTGTCCACGGTCACGACGAGGTCGAACCCGCCCTCGACGATCCTTTTCGCGGTCTTGTCCGAAAGCCCGTAGCCGTCCGTCAGGCGGTCGGGGATGTAGTAGTCCACGCTGTCCGTCAGGGTCAGAAGATAAGAATACAGCAGAGCCGTCGCAGTCACGCCGTCGCAGTCGTAGTCCCCGTAGACGAGGATGCGCTCGCCGTTTTCCAGCGCCTGCCGGATCCTTTTTACGCCCCTGTCCATGTCCTTGAGCAAAAACGGATCGGACAGGGGAGCGGTTTTTGCGTTCAGGAAGGCGCTCAGCGCCTCGGGCGTGTCGTACCCGCGGGTCATGAGCAGGAGAGAGGCGAACGCGTCCGCCCCGGCTTCCTCCGACAGAGAAAGCGCCTTTTGCTTGTCGTACGTCACGACGTCCCATTTTTTGCGACCCACGGTACCCCTCCTTTCGTCCTGCCGGACCGCATACTTTTCCATTATAATATATCAGTATACCACGCGCGGGAGGGAAATGCAACTGTTTTTATGAGGGTTGGATGGAAACGGGGACAGGGGATAAAAAGATGTTGGGTGTTGGGTGAAGGCGTATCAATAAAACGGGGCAGCCGGGAGTTTGGCGCTTTGCCCCGCCCCGATTGACCGAGCGCCTTTTTAATCGGGTAAGGGCGAAGCCCTTCCGCGATTTTGTAGTCTGCATTCTGTATTTTAAGTCCGATTCATGGGACAAACGGTATGGTACGATAAAAACGTCGCGAGGGCGGTTTTCGTTGTTTGTCCGTCCTTGCGGCGATCCCTTTCTTTTATCTCTCTTAAGCGAAGACCGCCCCTCTCGGAGCGGTTTTCGTTTTTTCTAATAAACAGAAGACTGTCGCATAGGGCAAAAAAGACGGCACGGTGTGCCGTGCTGCGGCAGAAGAAAAGACGGCACGGTGTGCCGTGCTACAGCAGGAAACCACCCCTTTCGGAGCGGTTTTCGTTTTTACGCTTTTTCGGAGAGCTTTTGCTTTTCGTACTGGAGCATATAGAGCTTGTGGTAGCGTCCGCCGAGGGCGAGGAGTTCCGAATGCGTGCCCTGCTCGACGATCTTACCGTGAGAGAGGACGATGATGCAGTCGCTGTGCTGGATGGTGGACAGGCGGTGCGCCACGACCAGCATGGTGCCGATGGTCTTGATGCGGGTCAGGGAGTCCTGAATCAGCAGCTCGGTCTCGGTGTCGATGTTGGCGGTGGCCTCGTCCAGAATGATGACCGAGGGCTTGTGGATGATGGTGCGGGCGAAACTCAGAAGCTGCCGCTGCCCGGCGCTGAAGTTGTTGCCGCGCTCGCGCACGGTCTCGTCGAGGCCCTTTTCGAGTTTATTGATAAACGAATCGGCGTTGACGTACCGGCAGGCTGCCATGACCTCCTCGTCGGTCATGGTCTCATCCCGCAGCACGATGTTGGAGCGGATGTCGCCCGAAAACAGGAACACGTCCTGCAGCATCTGCCCGAAGTGGCGGCGCAGGGACGAAAGCTTGATCTTTTTGACGTCGACGCCGTCGACGAGGATCTGTCCTTTCTGGATGTCGTAATTGCGCACGATCAGCGACAGAATGGTCGTTTTGCCGGAGCCGGTGGGCCCGACGAACGCGACGCTCTGCCCGGGGAGGATGTGGAAGGAAACGTCCTTCAGGACCCATTCGCCTTCCTTGTAGGCGAACCACACGTTTTTGAATTCGATTTCGCCGCGCACCGTTTCCAGCTCCACGGCGTCCGGCTCGTCCACGATACCGGGCTTGATATCCATGACGCGGAAGATCTTTTCCGCCGCGGTAAACGAGCGCTGGAGCTGGTCGAACTGCTCCGCCATGTTCTGGATGGGGTTGAAGAACTTGTTGATGTAGAGGTAGAACGCGACGATGACCGCGGAGTCGATTGGCTGTCCGAAGACAGCGGCGCCGTCAAGGAAGCCCTTGCCGCCGAGCCAGAACAGCGCCATGACCGAGGAAATGTACAGCATATACACCATGGGGCGGAAGATGCCAAAGACCATCATGCGCGCGTTCTTGGCCTTTTTGAGGGTGTCGCTGCGGGTCAGAAAGTCGCCCATTTTGCGGTCCTCGCGGTTGAAGATCTGCGTGATGCCGATGCCCGACAGGTTTTCGGACAGGTAGGTGTTGAGGTCGGTGGTCGCTTCGTTGACGCGGTCGTTGGCCTTGCGCGAAAACTTGCGGAAGATGACCGTAAAGATCACGACAAAGGGCACAAAGCACAGGACCATGAGCGTCAGCATGTAGTTTAAGGTCAGCATGACGCCCAGCACCCCGAAGATGACCATGACGTTTTTGATCATCGTGACGAGGATGTTGGTGAACATAAAGGAAATGGCGTTGGGGTCGTTGGACACGCGGGTCACGAGTTTGCCGACCGGGAAGCCGTTTAACTGCTCCTGACTCAGGCTTTCGATGTGCGTAAACACGTCTTTTCTCAGGGCGGTCAAAATTTTCTGTCCGGTCTTTTGCAGGATGATGGCCTGCAAATACGTGCACACCATGCTGACGACCAGAATGCCGGCGTAGACGGCGACGTAGGCGAACAGCCGGGACAGTTCAAAGTCGTCCTTGACCATGTCCTCGATCCTGCCGACCATCATGGGGGAAACGACGTCGTAAGCGATGGACAGCAGCATGATGATCCCGGCGGCGACGAACTGCAGCTTATAGGGCTTTGCGTACCTGAGCAGCCGGCGCATGATCTCGCCGTCCTTCATCTGCCGCTCGCGGGTGACAAGGCGCCCGCGGCGCTTTTCGGTAACAAAGGCGACCAAAAACACGATGGTGAACGTGCCGATAATGGCGCCGAGGATGACAAGCGGCAAAAATTCTTTGTTAAGCATTGCCTTCGCCCCCTTCCTCCAGTTTCTGCAGTTCGACCATCCGGCGGAAGCCCTCGTTATTTTCGTACAGGGTGTCGTAATCGCCGAAGCCCGAGACCGTCCCGTCGTCGAGGTACAAAATGCGGTCCAGCCGCCGGACCGTCGAAATGCGGTGGGCGATCAGGATGGTGGTGCGGTTTTTGCGCGTCGCCGAAAGGTTTTCGAGAATATGCTTTTCGGTGTCGGTGTCGACCGCCGACACGGAATCGTCCAAAATGAGGATCGGAGAATCCTTCATCAGCGCTCTGGCAATCGAAATGCGCTGCTTCTGCCCGCCCGAAACGGTCACGCCGCGCTCGCCGAGGACGGTGTCGTAGGTCTTTGAAAACCCGTTGATGTTTTTGTCCACGTCCGCCAGGTGCGCCGCGGTCTCGACGTCCCCGCGGGTGAAGTCGTCCACGCCGAAGGCGATGTTGTTTTCTATGGTGTCCGAAAACAGGAAGTTGTCCTGCGGGACGTAGGCGGCGGCGTCCCTGAGCGAGCGGATGGTCACGTCGTTGACGTCCTTGCCGTCCAAAAACAGGGTCCCGCGCGGCACGTTATAGCAGCGCAGGATAAGCTGCACCAGCGTCGTTTTGCCGCAGCCGGTCCTGCCGACCACGCCCACGCTCTGCCCGGCTTCGATTTTCAGCGACACGTTTTTCAGCGCCGGGAATTCGCCGTCGGGGTAGGTAAAGGTCAGGTCGCGGAATTCGATCTCGCCTTTTACGTTTTTGATCGGCTCGGCGTTTTCGCCGTCCTTCACCGCCGTTTCGGCGTCAAGGAGTTTGCCGATGCGGTTGAGGCTCGCCTTGCCCCGGGACGTCATGTCAATGAGCTCCGACACCGCCATAATGGGCCAGACGGTGGCGTTGAAGTAGCCGATGAATTCCATCAGCTGCCCTGCGTTGAACACCTTTTCGTGCACAAGGTAGCCGCCGTAGCCGAGGATGATGCAGATGACGCTTTCGACAAACAGCGTCACAAAGACGCGCATGAGGACGCTGGCGCGCGTGTGCTCGACGTTGGCCTTTTCGTTTTTTTCGTTGAGCTTGCCGAACGCCATCAGTTCCTTGCCCTCTTTGACAAAGGCCTTGATGACCGCGATGCCCGAAAATGACTCCTGCGAAAAGTCCGAAAGCTTCGAAAACGCCGCCTGCCGCACGTCCCATTTTTTCATCATGTATTTGCCCAGCACCGTGGCGCTGGCAAGCAGCAGTCCCATCGGGATCAGGGACAGGAGCGTCAGCCACGGGTTCATGAGGAACATTTTGGAGATGGACAATACGCCCAGCAGCAGCGCGTCAAAGAACATCATAAAGCCCCACGCAAAGCACTCCTGCACCGTGTCGAGGTCGTTGGTGAACAGGCTCATCAGGTCGCCGACCTTGTTGACCTGATAGTACTCGCGGGACAAAAACCGCGCGTTGTCAAACATGCGGTCCCTCAGGTCCTTTTCGACCCGGATGCCCGTGCCGAAAAACATGACGCGCCATAAAAACCGCCCAAAGACGATGGCAAGAATGACCCCGACCATCGGCAGGCAGATTTTGTCCAGCAGAAAGGTCTTGTCAAAGGGGACCGTCGCCCCGTCCACCGTGACGAACCCGTCGTTGATGCCGTTGATGAGCATCTGATACAGATTCGGGATCACAAGCTGTAAGTAGTCCACGGCGAACAGCGTCAGTATGCCGATAATGAGCCGCCATGCAAACCGCAGATAATAGCGGTTGATGTGTTTTCCGATTACCATAAGTACCTCTGTGTATAAATTTGTGTATATTTTTATGTATATTATTTTGCTTTATACATTAAAAAGCGCATACGAACGCATTATACCACCGGGAAAACGGAAAAGCAAGCCCTACGGCCCGTTTGCGAAAAAATTCACAATTGCAACACGGCGGTCTCGGCTGCCGGGATGGCGCGACGGTCGCACGACGGATCTGTTTTCGGATAACATAGCACGTCCGGGCGGCGGACAAACTGCCCCTTGCCGGGGCGCGGGTCCCCGGTGGGGACCTCGGCGAAGCCGAAGCGCCGACCGAGCCGGCAGGCGAGACGGGATCGTCCGGTCAACGTCCTGCGTTAAGGTCAGGGCACGTCCGGGACGACCCCTCCCGCGTCTGCGGCGCAGAAACGGCTGTGGGGCGCGGGTCGCCGGTGGCGACCTCTCAGCCGCAGGCTGAGAAGCGCCGACCGAGGCGGCAGCCGAGACCCAGCCGTACTACCGGTCGCCGTCCGACCGTTTCAAAGGCGACAGATGTGGGGGAAATGTCAAAAATGGATTGGGGATGGGAAAAAATTTTGGGCAGAAGGGCAAATTTTTTTGTTCAAACTCTTGAAAACGGGGGTGGACTTTGGTATGATATAGGATGAATTATAATCGTAAAGTGTGCCTATGCGGAAAATTCCGCGGGGAAGGGTCCAAGACCGGGGTCAGACGGGACGGGGCCGGGAACCGGGGGATTCAGGCGGCGGTACGCCGAGCGGTTTGGTATCACGAAAGGAGAATGATACTAAAATGGAAAAAACGAAGACGACTCCGCGTCAGCCTATAGGCCGGCGGGTACTCAGCATTGTCTTATCGCTTGTCATGGCGATGAGCGTTTTCGTCATGGACTGGAGCGGGCTGCGCCTGACTGCGGATGCAGCGACGACGGGATTGACGCTTTGGGAATATAATGGACTTAACGGGTATTCCGATAATGCGGGTACGGGAATTCCGAGCGGTCGCTATTATATTGACACAAATACAACCATTACTGCTAAGAATGATACAGAATATAACGGCGGTATCATACAAGCAAACGCGACGGTTTTGGTTTATATCCCTGAGGGTGTGACCCTGACCTGCATCGGCGGTAATGCGAGCAGCACGACAAAAGGTCAGGCTGGTCTTTATTTGCGTTCCGGCGCAACGTTAATTATAACCGGCCCCGGAAACCTTGTTGCTATCGGTGGCAATGGCAGCAACGGCACTAACGGAACTGAAGGTAAAACAGGTTCTGAAGGCGGCTGGGGCGGCTGGGGCGGCGCCGGCGGCGGCGCAGGTATCGGCGGCGACGGCGGCAGCGGCGGCAACCAAGGTGCTGCTGGTGATGACGGTTCCGGCAGAAGCTGGAACGGTGGCAATGGCGGCGGCGGCGGCGACGGCGTCAACAACGGAACCATTTACATTATGGATTCTATAAATCTTACAGAGACTCCCGGTAATGACGGCACTCCCGGAAGCGGAGGTGGAGTACAAAGTACTAGCGACTGGGACAACGGCGGCGGCGGCGGCGGCGGCGGCAAAGGCAAAGGCGGCCATGCCATCGGCAGCGGTGGTCCCGGCGGCGGCGGCGGCGGTGGCGGCGGCGCCGGTTCTGGTCTTGCTGCAGGGAAAAAACAAGGCCATGGAGGCGGCGGCGGTCAAGATGGCGGTGGAAACGGCGCTGAAGCACAAGGGCATCATTGGAGTAAGTATAGCGCCGGCTCTGGCGGCAGCAGCGGCAGCTATGCAGACGAAACAAATACACATATTCAAGATTGCAATGCTTCCAATGCGCCTGGGTATGCAATCGGCACTGTGACCTTTAATAAAAACAGTGGCACGGGCGGAAGTGCCTCCACATCCTGCGTGATCGGCTACCCGATGAATACGACCGGTGTGACAATGCCGACAAGAGTTGGCTACGACTTCGACGGTTATTGGACGACTGCTTCCGGCGGCACGAAGTATTATAATGCCGACGGTTCGTCCGCGCATGTATACGATTACTATGCGTTAGATTTGTATGCGCACTGGAAACCGACGGAATATACACTTTCCTATTATAAAAATGGCGGGGGAGATATTCCTGCAAGCCCCACCTACACGACCGATTATACAATTGAATCCGCTATCAAACTTCCTGCAGCCCCATCCCGCACCGGCTATACCTTCAACAAATGGAAGGTAGCGGCGACGGTCGGTAACTGGACAAAGGATACGGAATACAGTGCAGGCGCTTCTATTTCCGCAGGGAAATGGGGCAGTGCATTATTTAACGCGACATGGACCCCCATCAACTACACGATCACCTTTGATGCCAACGGCGGCAATGCTGTAGCGGCGAAATCCTATAACATTGAAAGCACGGACACGCTGCCTGCGGCCACGCGGACGGGTTATCAGTTCAATGGCTGGAAGGCCAAAGCTGCTTCCGGCAGTTGGAGCACGAGCGGCACTTACAATTCCGGCACGTCCCTGACCGGCAAATGGGGCAACGTGGAACTGGAAGCCCAGTGGACCAAGAACGACTATTCCGTCAAGTTCAACGGCAACGGCGCGACTGCCGGTTCCATGGGCAACCAGTCGTTCAAGTACGACGAGGCGCAGGATCTGAACGCCAACGCGTTTACCCGTTCGTCGGTCGTCTCCTTCAACACCGACGGCGGCAACACGATTCCCAATCAGAGCATCACCCATACGTTCAAAAACTGGAACACGGCGGCAAACGGTTCCGGCACGACCTATACGGACGGGAAGAACGTATCGAATCTGACTGATGAGCAGAACGGGATATTCAACCTCTACGCGCAGTGGACGATCAAGTCCCTGACGCTGCCGACGCCCACCAAGGACGGCTACACCTTTGCGGGCTGGTACGACGGAGCCACCTCCGTCGGCATGGGCGGCGCGTCCTATTCCACGGGTGCCGCCAACAAGACCCTGACGGCGCACTGGACCAAAAATTCCTATACGATTGCTTATGACGTGGACGGCGGCACCGCCATTGCGAACACGGAATATTCCGTGACCGACGCCGTGACGCTTCCGACGCCTGTCAAGACCGGTTACACCTTCACGGGCTGGTCGGTCAAGACCGCGGGCGGCAACTGGCTTTCCAGCGAGAGTTTTGACGTCAATCATCTGTCCCTCGCTGCCGGTCGCTACGGCAACGTGGAGCTCAAGGCCAACTGGACTCCCACCCCCTACACCATCACCTTTAACGCCAACGGCGGCGCGGCGGTCAATGATCAGCCTTACTATATCACCTCCACGAGCACCCTGCCCTCCACGACCCGCGCGGGTTATCAGTTCGCGGGCTGGAAGCCGCAGGCGACGTCCGGCGCGTGGAACGCGTCCGAGACCTACGCGGCGGGGACTTCCGTTACCGGCAAGTACGGCAACGTGACGCTGGTTGCGCAGTGGAATGAAAACGATTACACCGTTCACTTTGACGGCAACGGCGCGACCTCCGGCGAAATGGAAGACGAAGCCTTCAAGTATGCCACTCCGAAGGCTCTGACCGAAAACGCCTTTGCCCGCGCGTTCACCGTGACCTACGCCTATGACGGCGCCGACGGCGGCGAAAGACCCGCAAACGCGACGGCGAACGCGACCTTCAACGGATGGGCGACCTCCGCTGCCGGCGCGAAAGTATATAACGACAAACACAGCGTCAAGAACCTTACGGCCACCAACGGCGCGGTGATTGATCTTTACGCAAACTGGACGCTCGGCTCCGTCACCCTGCCCACGCCCACCCGCACGGGATATACCTTCAAGGGCTGGTTCCGCGACAGCGACCTGACGCAGGCTGCCGGCCTTGGCGGCGCGGGCTTCACGCCCACGGAAAATACCACCCTCTA
>CAMVBD010000012.1 GCA_947165615.1 uncultured Clostridia bacterium
GCTTGCCGGCGCCATTTTGCACGATATTGCGAAAAGCGAGGAGTTTGCTCTGAATTCCACGGGCCTTGTGGACGGATACACGGTCCCAGGGACCCTGATCGGCCATCTCGTGCGCGGCGCGATGATCGTGGAGCGCATCGGAAACGAACTCGATATCCCGCAGGAAACGCTGGTGCTCATTCAGCATATGCTTGTGTCCCATCACGGCGTCCCCGAATACGGCGCCGCCGTGCGCCCGCTGTTCCTCGAGGCGGAGATCCTGTCCGCGCTCGACACGCTGGACGCCAATATTTATGAGATCGAAAACGTCGTCAAGGACGTCGCGCCCGGCGGCTTCTCCAACAAGATCTGGGCGCTGGACGACCGCAAATTCCACAGCCACGGCAGAAAAAAAGTCGGAACGGACGTCACGTTCGACTGGCATATTGAGCCCGGCTCCGCGCCGGAACCTGCTTCGGAGGAAACGCAGGAAACGGAAAAACCCTGGACGGAGATCCAGATCTCCGTCCCCGTCGGAAACGTCGACGACGCCGCGAACATCGTCAATATGACCGTTCCCTACGGCGTCTACATTGAGGACTATTCTCATTTGGAGGAAGAGACGTGGGAGATCGCGAACATCGATCTCATTGACGACGACCTGCTGAAAAAAGACCGCACGAAGGGCATCGTCCACGTTTACATTTCACCGGAGAATAACCCGGCGGAAGTCGTCTCCTTTATCGAAGGACGGCTGACTGCCGAAAAGATCCCTTACGAGGTGACTTTGTCCGACTGTCACAGAGAGGACTGGGAAAACAACTGGCGGCAGTACTTCAAGCCGATGAAGGTCGGCAAAAAACTGCTGATCCGTCCCGTCTGGATCGACGACTATGACCCGGACGGCAGAAAGGTCCTGAACATCGAGCCTGGCCTTGCGTTCGGCACCGGCACGCACGAGACGACGAGGCTTTGCATGGAGGCGCTGGAGGATCATATCCGTCCCGGCGTCCAGATGCTGGACGTCGGCTGCGGCAGCGGCATTCTGTCTGTCGCCGGTATGCTGCTGGGCGCACAGAGCGCCGTTGGCGTGGATATCGACAAACTCGCAGTCAAGACCGCGAAGGAAAACGGCAGGCTCAACGGCTTTGAGGCCCCTGCCTTTACCATGCTCCACGGCAACCTGGTCGACGAGGTCAGCGGCAAATACGACGTCGTGACGGCGAATATCGTTGCGGACGCCATCATCGCCCTGACGCCGGACGTCAAGCGTTTCCTGAAGCCGGACGCCGTTTACATCGTTTCCGGTATTATTGACCTGCGCGAAGACGAGGTACGCGAGTGCCTTGTCAAAAACGGCTTTACCGTGACCGCAAAGCGCGAGGAAAACGGCTGGGTCTGTATCGAAAGCCGTATGAACTGACTGAATAGGGAGAAAAAGAAATGACGAATCAGCAAGCGTGGAAAAAAACTGTCGGGACTGCTGCAGGAGATCGACGCCTATACGCGGTGCGTCGGCAAGGTCGCCTTTGACATGGAGTGCGTCGCGCCGCCCGCGGGACTGGAACAGGCGGGCTCGGATATGGCCATCCTCGGTAAGCAGATTTATAAACTGACCCACTCCAAAACCTACGTGGATCTGATCACCCGGCTATATAACGACAGCGAAGGTTTGACAAAAACGCAGGCCTCGGCCGTCCGGCATTTGTACGAAGACTACGCAAAGACGAAAAATATTTCCGCAAAGCTGTCTTACGAAATGGATCTTTGCTTCAACAAGGCCTACACCGACTGGCTGAACGCGAAACAGGCGGACGATTTTTCTCTGTTCCGGGATTCTTTCGCAAAAGTCATTGCTTACACGAGACAGAGCGTTTTATTGCGGGATGAGCAAAAAGAGACCGTCTACGACACGCTGCTGGACGATTATGAAAAAGGCGGAAGCATCAAACAGCTCGACGGCTTTTTTGACGCGCTCAAGGCGCGGATCATCCCGCTGGTCCGGCAGATCGTAAAAGAAGGAAAGCCCATCCGCAGCGACTTTATGAACCGTCCCGTGCCGATCCCGCAGCAGGAGGCTTTTTCACGCTATCTGCTGGAACTGGAAGGCCTTGACAGAGACAAGTTGGTCCTGATGACGACAGAGCATCCGTTTACGGACCACTACGGCGACGTCGACGTGCGCGTCACGACCCATTATTATGAGGAAAACTTTATTTCCAACATCTTTTCCACCTTGCATGAGGGCGGACACGCGCTGTTTATGCAGAACGAGCCGAAGGCGCTTTATGACGATCACGCCGCCGACCGGATGACCAGCGCCATGCACGAGTGCATTTCGCGGTTTTTTGAGAACGTCGTCGGCAGAAGCGAAGAGTTTATTACCTTTATCATGCCGAAACTGCGGGAACTCTCGGGACACACGTTTGACGACGTGACGGCGAAGGAGCTATTTGAGGCGGTCAATATCGCGACCCCCTCTCTTATCCGCATGGAGGCGGACGAACTGACCTACGGGCTGCACATCCTCGTGCGGTACGAACTCGAAAAGGCTTTTGTGAATGGGGAAATCACGGTCGACGAGATCCCGGCACTCTGGAAAGAGAAGTACAAAGCCTATCTCGGCGTCGACGTGCCGTCGGACGCGCTCGGCTGTCTGCAGGACGTGCACTGGACCGGCTCCTACGGCTATTTCCCGTCCTACGCGCTCGGCAACGCCTACGGCGCGCAGATCCTGCGGACGATGGAAAAGGACTTCGACGTCTACGCCGCTATGGGCAGGGGAGATCTCAGGCAGATCGGCGACTGGCTGACCGAGCATGTTTTCTCGATCGCTTCGCTCTCGACGCCCGACGAGTGGATCCGCGCAATCACCGGGGAAGCCTTCAACGTCAATTACTATCTTGATTATCTGGAAGAAAAATTCAAAAAACTCTATGCGCTGCAATAAGCAAAAGCGCGCGATCGGCCGTCCCTCTCGGGGCGGCTTTTTCTGTTTCCGCTTTCCCGTTCCGACATATTTTGTACGAAGCAAACGGTATAATATACGGGAAACGGAGGTACGAACGTGCAGCAGGTCATATACGTGGACGTTCTGATCGTGCTCAATACGGTCATTACGTTTATTCTTCTTCTTTGTGTTCGCCAGTTTACGGGCTGCGCGACGGGCTCCGGGCGTCTTGTTGCGGCGTCCCTGGTCGGCGGAGTCTATTCGCTGATCATCCTCGCTCCGCCCATGAACCTCTTTTTAACGCTGCTCACGAAAGCGGCAGTCGGGTTAAGCATTACATATATCGCGTTCCGCGCGACGCGGCTGCGCCACATCCTGCGCTCGGGACTGCTGTTCTTGGGCATGAGCTTTTTGTTCGCCGGCGTTCTTTACGCCGTCACGCTGACCGGAACGAACCGTCTGACGTATAATAACGGATTCGGATATATGGAACTCAGCCTGCCTGCGCTTGTCGCCTTGTGCGTTACGCTGTATCTTGTGATCCTTTTGCTTCGAAAAAAGGTGTTTCTCGCAAAAGAACAGGACGCTGTTTACCGCATGGAACTTTTCTATAAAGAAAACAGTTTTCGGGGAAGCGCGCTGCTGGACACCGGGAACGGATTACGGAACGCGTATTCGGACAGTGAAGTCATTCTTCTGACGGAAGACGCCGCAAAGATCCTGACCGGGTTCCGGGTCACGGCGGACGTTGCGAAAATGTCGGACTTGGGACTTCCGGTCCGGTTGCTGCCGGTAAAAGCGTTATCTGCCGAGAAGCTCCTGCCGGCTTTTACCGCGGAAAAACTGATCGTATACGACGAGGGCGTCCGGCGGGAGGTCCAGTCTCCCTGCGTTGCCGTTACAGACGATCCTTTGGGACGGGAACGCTATCAGGCGCTGCTTTCGGGCTCATTTTTTGAAAGAAGGGAATATGTATGCTCCAAAAACTGAAGGCGTGGCTCAGCCGCTTCTTTCATAAAAGAAATGGCGCTGAAAGCGGGACCGTTTATTTTTTGGACGGCAGTCCCGCTCTTCCCGCGCCATTGACGCGGGAAGAGGAGGCGGCGTGTTTTGACGCGATCCGGAAAGGAGATGAAAAAGCGCGGGAAACGCTGATCGTGCACAATCTTCGCCTTGTCGTCTATATCGCAAAAAAATTCGATTCGGCTGCGACGCCTTTGGAGGACTTGATCTCCATCGGCACCATCGGACTCATTAAAGCGGTCCGCACGTTTGACCCGGATAAAAAGATCAAACTTGCGACCTATGCCAGCCGCTGTGTGGAGAACGAGATCCTGATGCATTTGAGAAAAATCTCTGCGAGAGGAGCGGAGATCAGCATCGACGAGCCGCTCAACTTTGACGCGGACGGAAACGAGCTGCTATTGTCGGACATTTTGTCCACTTCGCCGGACGTCATCAGCGACGGACTGGAAAACGAGGATGAGATCCGTATGCTGATGGACTGTGTTTCGCGGCTTTCCGACCGGGAAAAACAGATCGTCTGCATGCGTTTCGGTCTGGCGGGCAGTAAGGAATATACGCAAAAGCAGGTCGCGGACTTTATGGGGATCTCTCAAAGCTATATCTCCCGGATCGAAAAGAAGATCCTGCAAACGCTGAAAGAGGGAATCGACAAAGAGATGAAACAGGCGATCTGATTTCGGAAATGTCTTGTCTTTTTTATGGAAATGTGGTATAGTTCAGGTATCCTAAGAAACGGAGTGCTGTTTGCCATGCGGATCCCTGCCATATTACAGACCTATGCCGAAGAACTGACAAAAAAGACACAAAAGACGTTTCCGGCGCTGGCGCCTCTCGCGGCGCGGTGTTACCTGAATACGATCGAAACAACGGTCAAAGAATGCCCTAACGGGGATTATTTCGTGATCACCGGCGACATCCCCGCCATGTGGCTGCGGGATTCCTCCGCCCAGTTAAGACCCTACGCGCCGTTTTGCAAGGACAGCGAAGAAATGCGCGAGATCTTTCGCGGCGCGATCCGGCGTCACGCGTTCTACGTGGCGCTTGACCCCTATTCCAACGCCTTCAACGAAGCGGCGAATGATAAACGGTTTTCGAGAGATGAAACGGATTTTGATTCGCCCTATATCTGGGAACGGAAGTACGAGACCGACTCGCTGTGCGCTTCTGTTTTTCTTGTGGGAGATTACTATGACGTTACGGGGGATCCCTCCGTCCTGACGCCGGATACTCTGAATATGCTGCATAAGGTCATTGACACTTTTACTGTCGAGCAGGATCACGAGAGCCGTTCATCCTATTTCTTCCGCCGCAAAAACTGCCCCGAAACCGATACGCTGCCGCTGGACGGCAAAGGAAATCCCGTTGCCGTGACCGGCATGACGTGGTCCGGCTTTCGTCCGTCTGACGACCGGTGCGTCTATAATTATCTGATCCCCGCCAATATGATGGCTGTCGTCGCCATGAAAAAAGCCGAAAAACTGCTCTCTTTGGCCGGTGACGCCGCGTATGCCGAAAAAGCAAGGACGCTTGGCAGGGAGATCGACGAGGGGATCCGGAAATACGGCATCGTCGAAACGAAGGAATTCGGAAAGATCTGGGCGTATGAGACCGACGGGCTCGGCCATTACGTCTTCATGGACGACGCCAATTCCCCGTCGCTGCTTTCCGCGCCGTACATCGGCTACTGCGAAAAAGACGATCCCATCTATCAGAACACCAGAAGGTTCATTCTTTCCAAATCGAATCCATGGTACTTTGAAGGCTCGGCCGCAAAAGGGATCGGCTCGCCTCACACCGGAAAGGACAAGATCTGGCATATCTCGCTTATCATGCAGATCCTGACGTCAACGGATGAGGAAGAAAAACAGACCTGTCTGAAATATCTTGCCGCTACGCACGCCGGAACGGGGTATATGCATGAGTCTTTCAACAAAGACGATCCCGCGGACTTTACAAGATCGTGGTTCGCCTGGGCAAACGCCTTGTTCGCGCAAATGCTCGGTACTCTGTGATAAAAACGCCGGACCTCCGTTTGGAGATCCGGCGTTTATGTTGAAAGGATTATCGAAGTACGACGCTTGTCTGCGGTCCGATCGTGACGGACGTGCCGTCGAGCGAAGCCGTACCGTCCATACCGATGACGGCGGCGAGGCCCGAGAAAGGATGGGTCGTCGCCTGACTGAGATCCACCGTGATCGAGCGACCGGTGGTGTTGTGCAGGACGCAGACAGTGCTGCCGTTCCACGTCGACAAAAAGCCTCCGACCTTGTCCGCGTCGAATTTCAGCGCTTCGTAGGTTCCCCTTGCGATCTCGGGGTTCCCGGCACGGATCGCGATCAGGCGTTTATAATAACTGTACAGGCTGGTTTCGTCTTTGATCTGATCCGCGGCGGTCGCTTCGACCTGTTTTGCGTCGTCGTACGTCGCTCCGGTCGGATTCCTGACGGTATCGCCGTCGCCCCAAAGCATTGCAAGTCTGCGGTTCGCGTCGGTGTTCGCGCTGCCGCGTGAACCTTTCATGCCGAGTTCCTCTCCGTAATACAGGAACGGGGACCCGGGACCGAGGATATACAGATTTGCCGCGACCTGCATCCTGCCGGAGGATACAGGCAGGAATCCGGCGGCGCGGTCCATATCGTGATTGGTGATAAAGGGGTGAAACGCCGCGTCTTTGCGCAATGCTTCGATCTTGTCAAGATAGGCGTCCACGTATGAAACATAGGTGTTCACGTTTCCGGCCTGCGCGGTCTCGCTGATCAGACCGCTGGTCTGTGAAAGCGTAAAATTGAAGCAGTCCACGGCAGGGTAGTAAAGATCCGTGATCCCGTCTCCGTCCCAGACTTCAGCCACGGTATAGATATCGGGTTTGTAAGCGCGCAGTTCGCCGAGGTACCAGTCCCAAAACGCCTCGCTTTTTTTATGGTCGCCGTAATACGCGTATTTTGCGGCGTCAAAACGGAACCCGTCGACACCGAGGTCCAAATAATACTTTGCGACGTCCAAAACCGTTTCGCGGACGAATTCGCTGTCAAAGTTGAGTTCCGGCATATCGCCTGAAAAATTACACTCGTAGTAATGATCGGACCCTGTGATTTGCCGGAAGGTTCGCCCCGCGGTGTCGCCGACGTCCGCGGTCCGCCAGGTGTAAAAATCGTAGTAAGGATCGGTTTCGTCGCCTTTGCGGTGCGCGGAGACGAAGGAACCGAACCATTTGTTGAGATTTCCGGTGTGGTTGAGGACAAGATCCAGGATTACCTTTACATTGCGCGCGTGACAGGTCTCCAGCAGTTCGGTCAGATCCTTTTCCGTACCGAACGCCGGATCGATCTTATAATAATCCGTAACGTCGTATTTATGATAGGACGGCGACTGAAAGATCGGCGTCAGCCAAAGCCCTTCCACGCCGAGGCTTTTTCCGGAAGCGGGAAGTCCGTCGTTGAGATAATCCATGCGGTTTATAATGCCTCTGAGGTCGCCGATTCCGTCTCCGTCGCTGTCCGAAAAGGAGCCCACGAAGATCTCATAAAACACACGGTTGTTGTCCGCGGTTATATAATCGGAATAGACGGTCTCCGTAAGCGAAAGTTCCAAAGATCCCGATTCAGGATCGGTGTCGGTCTCCGGCGCGCCGCAGGATGTCAGCGAAGCGGCAAACAAAAGCAGACTGAAAAGCATAGCGGTCATTCGTTTCATGATGATCCCTCCGTTTGTATTATAGCAACCGACGCATGAAAAATCAAGCGGTTGACACTGACCGTCTTTTTTGATAGAATAAGACCATGAAAACGAATGATTTTTACACGAAGGAATCGGAAATCCTGCTCCAAAAAAGAATACGCAATTTGACCGGCGCGATCGTTCTTCTTGCCGCCGCGGGAGCGGCGGTCTGCTTTTGGCTGCTGTTTTCCGCGCAAACGCGCACAGCGCAAAGAAATGAATTGCTGGTCTATCTGATCAATGCGCTCGTCGGCGGGATCGTGATCGCGCTGATCGGCCTTTTTCTGCTGCCGAAAAAACGATTGCTGGCGCACTGTAAAGCGATCGGGGAGACGGAGAAAATCGCAGTCCCGTTTTCCGCGGGGCTTATTGTATCCGAAAAACGCGAAAAGATCCCCGGTGGGGTCTATGTCCGTCGTGTGACGCTCGGCAATGACGCCGGACAGCGGTTTTTTGTTTACGACGGTTTTGCGGACCTGTTGAAAAACGCCGGGACGAACGGCGTGCTGTATGCGGGGAACGGCTATGTGACCGGCATTGGAACCGGAGGACAAAACGAATGAAGGTTATAAAAAAAATCGCGTCCGCCCTGCTGATCTATCTGACGTTTTTGGTCCTGTCCTCCATCGCTTGGGGGTGGCTGTTTTCGATCGCGACCGACACGACGCCGGAAAAAAAGATCACCGTTTATTTTGACTGTGAGGTCAGGGATACGGAACTGGCTGCATTGTTGGAGGAGGAACTGCCGGAAGGCATCCGGATGGTCAAGATCCACTCGTTTTCCTATGCCTTTTTTGACGTGAACGCGCTTGAAAGCGGTGATATTTTTATCGTCGCAAAAAGCGCCGCCGGGAATTATCGCGATTCGTTCGCCCCGCTGGAAGGGATCGAAGGAACGGTCCTTTCGATCGAAGGCGTCCCGTGCGGCGTGCGGATCTTTGACGCGGAAAAGGGGAGCGGCGGCGCCGATCAATATGCCGCCTATGTAAATGAGGCCGGCGCGTTGGAAGACTGCTATCTGTTCTTCGGCGCAAAATCGATCCACTATGCAAAAAACGAAAACGCCGTCGACAATGCGGTGCTTCTGGTAGCGAAGCGGCTACTGGAACTGAAATAAAGGGGTACCGATATGAAAAAAACGATTTCTTTGATTTTGATGATCACAATGATTGCTTCCGTCATGGTTTCCTGCGGGAATTCCGAAAACAAACGACCTGCGGTCGCAAGCGAGTCGCTTTACGTTTCCGCCGTCGAAAACCTTTCCGACGATTTTATCCTCGGGATTGACGTCTCTTCCGTGCTTGCCGAAGAAGCGAGCGGAGTCAGGTATTACGGCTTTGACGGTGAGGAAAAAGATCTTTTCGCGATCCTCGCCGAAAGCGGCGTCACCGATATCCGCGTCAGGGTCTGGAACGATCCTTTTGACGCGAACGGCAACGGGTACGGCGGCGGCAACTGCGATATGGAGGCTGCCGTTGAGATCGGAAAACGCGCGACCGCAAACGGGATGGGTCTGATCGTGGATTTCCACTATTCCGACTTCTGGGCGGACCCCGGAAAGCAGATGGTCCCGAAAGCCTGGAAAAACATGGGGATCGAGGAAAAAAGCGCGGCGCTCTATGAATATACAAAAGATTCATTGAATCAACTGAAAGAAGCCGGCGTCAGCGTCAGAATGGTCTCACTTGGCAACGAGACAAACGGCGCCATGTGCGGCGAAAAGAAATGGTTCGGTATCCAGTCTCTGATGAGCGCCGGTTCAAAAGCGGTCCGCGAAGTACTGCCGGACGCTCTCATCGCCGTTCATTTCGCAAATCCCGAAAAAAGCGGGTCCTATGCCGATTATGCCTGGCGGCTGGATTACTATTCCGTCGATTATGACGTTTTTGCCTCTTCGTATTATCCCTACTGGCACGGGACGCTTGAAAACCTGTCACAGGTTTTGTCGGAAGTCGCCGAGACCTATCAGAAAAAAGTGATGGTCATGGAGACGTCGTATGCCTTTACGGCGGAAGATACCGATTTCAGCGGCAACACCATTTCCGCCGGCAGCGCGATCACAAAAGACTATCCGTTTACCGTGCAGGGACAGGCCAATGCGTTCCGAAATGTCGTGGATACCATAGTAAACCATACGACCAACGGGATCGGCGTCGTCTACTGGGAAGGCGCTTGGATCACCGTCGGGACCGAGAGCTATGAAAAGAATGCCGAACTGTGGGAAAAGAACGGCTCCGGCTGGGCGTCGAGTTTTGCCGCGGAGTACGACCCCGACGACGCGGGGAAGTATTACGGCGGCAGCGCCGTTGACAATCAGGCGTTCTTTGACGCCGAAGGGCACGCGCTGGAGTCCTTGAAGGTATTCGGCCTGATGAAAAACGGAAACGCAGTCGAACCTGTTGCCGACGCAGTCATGGACACAGACCTTACCGTTGACCTGAACGGAAAGATCGAGCTCCCCGCCGCCGTCGACGCCGTGTTTACGGATGATTCCAAGCAGCAGATCCCCGTTGTCTGGAAGGTCACAGACGCCGAACTGCAAAATATGTACGGAAAAGCAGGCGTCTATGAGATCGAAGGGGAAGCGGGAGACATGAAGGCCGTGTGCCGGATCCGCATGATCGAATTCAATTTCCTGCAAAACGACAGTTTCGAAACGGCCGATCTGACCGGCTGGGTATTGAACGAAACCGGACACGCGGATGAACTGTACGTGGAGGACAAACAGACCGACTCTCTGTCGGGATCTTTCCATATGCATTTCTGGAGCGCGGCGGAAAACAGCGTCGAGTTCTCTTTGGAACAGACGCCGCAGGACCTGACGCCGGGCGACTACAAATTCGGGATTTCGATCATGGGAGGAGACTGCGGCGAGACCGAGATCTACGCGTACGCGAAAATCAACGGAGAAACGGTTGCCACCGCGCCGATGAAAGTCACCGGGTACAACGAGTGGGATACCGGCAGGATCGACCGGATCACCGTTTCGGAAGGAGACAGGCTGACGGTCGGGATCTTCGTGAAATGCGCGGGAGAAGGAAACGGTGCGTGGGGCAAGATCGACGACGCGACACTGAATTCCATTTCTTGAAAAATTTGTATATAATGCACAAGAATAGGTGTCAATCTCTTGCAACTTTGATGAAAATTAAAATTTCTCTTTACAATGACTAGAAGTAGTGATAAGATATAATCAGTATATCGCGTAGATACGCGGTTTACCGATCCGATATGATAACGGACCGAAAAGTTTTATTTTGGAGGCAATAGTATGAAAAAAATTGTTGCATTGCTGCTTGCGCTTGCTATGGTCTTTGCCCTGGCCGCATGCGGCGGAAACACAGGTACGACTGAAGAACCGTCTTCCGAGACCCCCAGCGGTGCGGATACGACGACTCTTGCCGGTACTTACGACATCACCGTTTGGGCGCCCGAAAACGCCGTCGCCCTGACGCAGAAGCAGATTGAAGATTTCAATGACAAAAACGAAGACGGCATCAAGTTCAACTTCAAGGTTGAGCCCGTTTCCGAATCCGACGCCGGCACCAATATGGTGACGGACGTGGAA